>CAYICZ010000006.1:0-46212 GCA_964362195.1 uncultured Gammaproteobacteria bacterium
AATCGGTATCACGCTGCGTTCGGGTCGCAGAGACACTGGGTTCAATTCCCAGCACTCCGACTATAGATCTATTGACAAATGGCTTTTTGTGGTATAAAATAGCCATATTATGGCACAAACAATCCGTATAACTATTACTCCGGACGTAGAAAAAGCTCTTCAAATCTTACGCCAATCAACCTTGGGTACATTAAATACAACAGAGCTTATCAAAATGGCTATTGGTGGTTTTGCCAAAATGAAAGCAGTTGAAACAAGTCCCAGTGAAATGGATGCTATATCATCTCGAATGTTTTATGAATGGGCCAAAGAAGATAAAACCCTTGATATAGATAACATTGCGCATCCGGAAAAGTTGAAGCCTTTTGTCCCAAAACCCTATGTATGAACTAGTTAGCTTGACGTTTCCCTTTGCAGATGATGCAGATAAAGGCAAACCCCGACCAGGTTTTGTCATTTCACCTCCCTTTGGGACACATCAACAAGTAATTGTTGCATACGTTACAGCACGCCTTGACGAACAGCTGGAAACTGACATACTTCTTGATCCTCACGAAAGCTACTTTCCTTCAACTGGACTAGTACAAAAATCCCTGATCAAACTTCACAGACTTGGCACATTTCAACCAACAGCTTTAAAAGAAGGTCAAGGCTCTTTGCCTGATAAACTTATTCCAGAGTTAAAGAAAAAGTTAATGAAAGTTTTTCGACTAAATTAAATTATTCTCCAAACCAAAGGTTAATTTCTTTTTGGGCCTCTTCCGGATTACCTGAAGCATGGATTAAATTATAAACAGGTCGTTCTTCCCTGTTTGCATTCAAAATATTATCTGTTCCCAAATCTCCTCTGATGGTGCCGGGTTCAGCACTTTGAGGATCTGTAAAACCAGTCGTTTTACGAGCTAAGGCTACTGCGTCTTCCCCTTCCAAAACCATCACCACAATTGGTCCGGAAGTGATAAATTTTCTAAGCCAGCCCACCACTTTTCTGCCCTGATCCTCAGCAGAGCTGACAGCCTGTCCTGCGGCAATGGTTTTTTCCCCAATTGAGCGAAGGTATACAGGATCCATGGGATAGTGTTTTTCCACAATCTGAAGAGGTGCCATCATATCTTTTCTTTTAACCACTTTAAGTCCGGCTTTCTTATATCTTCTGATGATTTCATCAGTGAAACCCCCTTTTACCCCATCCGGCTTAATTATTATTAAAGTTCTCTGAACCATCCAAGTATTATACCTACTTAATCTCTACATCGTCAACCTTGGTTGATGAATCCCCAAATACAGTGACCACTGCATATCTGGGGATTTGAGGGTTTCTATCTGTGGCTATGGCTCCAACTGTTACCATAGGAAGTTTAGTGGTGGGTTCTTCATATTCGGAAAAATAGTGAATGTCCCCGGCAAAAACTTTTTTTACACCGGCTTTCTTAAGCTGAAAAATCATCGCCTGGGCTTGTTGTTTTAAACTTACCTTTGTTTTACCCATATAATGATCGGATGAGGGATGATACAGCGGGATTGGAATAAAAACAAAGATACCTTTAACATCCTTATTTTCCCCTTTTTCCAGCTCATTACTTACCCAATCAAGCTGGGTATTGCCAAATCCTAAATAATTATCGCTATTATCCAAGAGCATAAACAGGTAACCCTGATAGTTGAATGACTGGTAGTTAGGGCCAAAAATTTGCTTAAAATTAGCATTAGCATCCCCTTTTTTATCCCGTGAATCCCACAAGTCATGATCTCCTGCTATTAAAAAATATCTCAAATTAGCTTTATCAAACTCAGCCTTTGCTGATCTTAACTCATCTAATGTTCCTACGTTAGTATAGTCCCCCAATCCAATAACAAAAGCAGGGTCGTTGGCTTTTGATTGAGTAATAGCTTTTGATAAATTAATATTATCATCATGAGAATCAGCAACAAGCAAGAATTTAAAAGCAACCTGAGAAGTAGAAACAGGAGGAATCTGAGCTATTTTTTGGGAAGCTGACAGCGCAGTCAGAATCTGCTGGGGAGTTTTGTCACCTAATAAATCTTTAGCAACGGTCTTAGGATCAAGCTTTAGCGGATCAAATCCTGAAAAATGCTTGTAAGCAGAATAAATTCCTCCCAAGAGAACTGCAAACATAACCAGGCTTAAAATCAGCCTGAATAAAATAAATATCGGGTTACTGGATTTTCTATGATAGTGTTTTCTAAACATGTTCTGTTAAAATTATACTATTATTACTGGCAGTTATAAAAAGGTATCGCCATTGAAAGACCATTATGTATACTCCAAATACCATCTTGCCTGCACGGGATAGCAGGAAACTCTCCTTCGTTCTCATCCAGTAGAATAGGGTCGCCCCATCCGTCTCTAGGCAAAGCACCCATCCCTAATTTAGTTACAAAAGCTGTTGTCAGGACGGCTTCACAACCAACAATCTTAACATCATAACCACTACTACCATAACAAGCTCCGGCAGTCCAACCGCTTCCGGTTAACTGCATTAGTATTTTCTGTTGTAATACTCTACCTACCTCTATTTGTTTATAAATTGCATCAAATGTAGCTTTAGTTGCCTGGACACGGGCGTTAGTTTGTACACCTGTATAAACTGTCATGCCAATCAATGAAAGGATAGCAATGATGGAGATAACTACCAGAAGTTCAACAAGGGTGAAACCTCTTTGGGCAGACATATATAAATACTACTACATCCTTTCCGGAGCTGATACTCCTAAAATTGCTAATGTATTGGCTAAAGTTATTTTGGAAGCTTTAACTAAAGCCAGTCTTGCTTGCCCAAGCTGGTCATTTTCAGCTTGCAATACCGGGCAATTTTCATAAAATTTATGGAAATAATCTGCCAAACCAATTGCATACTCTGTTAATTGGTGTACCTGCAAAGTTTCAGAAAGCTCTTTTATTAAATCCGGAAAAGCTAAAAGGTGTTTGATTAAATTAAGCTCATACTCATTTGCTAATTTTTTATAGTCGATTTGAGATTTGGCCTCCGAAGGAGGGGTGTGTTGATTTGAATTTTGAGATTTGAGCAATATATTGCTCATTCTGGCATGGGCATATTGAACATAATAGACAGGATTATCTTTTGATTGCTGCTTTAGAAGCTCAAGATCAAAATCCATATGAGTTTGAGGAGAAAACCTTAAAAGATAAAATCTGAACGCATCTTTACCTACTTCATCCAAAACTTCTCTGGCCGTAATAAAATTCCCTGCCCGCTTACTCATTTTTACCACATCATTCCCTCTTTTAACCCGGACATACTGATACAGGATCACTTTTAATCTTTTAGGGTCAAAGCCTAAGGCCACCATGGCGGCCTGAAGTCTGGGCACATGCCCATGATGATTAGAGCCAAACACATCTACAATCAGATCTGCCCCAGATTCAAACTTTATCTTATGATAAACAATATCAGCTACAAAATATGTATAGCCACCATCTGACTTCTGCACTACTGTTTCCCTATCCTTTAAAAACTCATCATTAGGGGCAAACCATAATGCCCCATCTTTTTCTTTTACAACACCTTTATTTTTAAGATCATCCAAAACTTGGGGGACTTCTTTTCTAAGCTGCGATTCATGAACAATGAAATCAAATTTAATCCCCATGCTATGACAATCTGCCAAAATCTCCTCATGTAATTTCTCCAGCGCAAGCTGACCGATCTCCTCATCAGATTTATCTTCAATATCTTCCTGCAGCTCACTAACTAATTCATTTACATATTCACCCTGATATTGATTTTCCTCCGGCGAGTTTCCATGATATTTAGCTTTAATTGTAGCTCCCAAAGCTTTAACTTGCTCGCCAACGTTATTATTAATAAATTCCCTTATAACTTCATATCCCTGAGCTTCCAGGACATTTGCTATAACATCCCCAATTGGACCGCTTCTGGCATTTCCAATATGCAAAGGACCTGTGGGGTTGGCAGAAACAAATTCTATTCTTCCCTTTTTCTCTGTTTTCTCTAGTCTTCCAAAATCATCCCCTTTTTCTAAAATTTCAGATAAATCTTTTGCCAAAAATTCCGGTTTTACAAAAAAATTTATAAATCCATTTCCGGCAATTTTAATTTCGTAGAAATTATCCTGAGCGGAGCCGAAGGACCTCAATTTTTCCAAAATTTTGTTAGCAATTTCTATCGGAGACTGCTTACCATTATCTTCTTTTAGTTTAGCAAGCTGCAAGGCCAAATTCGTACTATAGTCTCCAAACTGTGGGTTTTTTGAAATAGTACAAACTATATCAGTTACTGGAAGGTTCAATTCCTTAACTGCTACTTTTAAGTCTTCTAGAATTCTCTGCTTGATCATTATTTAATATTAACATAATGGACGCCAACACCATATAGTACCCTACCCAAACAACCCAAATTTGCTCCCCAATATATTCCCAGGCAAAAGGCATTGAAGCAAAAAATTGGACAATGTAAATAAAGTAGGTAAGAAAAATATTTGTAAGCAGGGCGAAGATAGACCCGAGAAGAAGCATTAAACTTCCTAAAATCATAATAAAAGATATAGTCCATAAAACTAAAACATTGGTTATTAAAGAAACAAACGAAATCTGATGAAAAGTCTGGGCAATAACAGGCGTAACCATTATCTGAGCCGCTATGGTAACTGCCAGATCTTGGCTGATGATAGGAATTTTAATAAGAAATTTAAGTAAAATTGGTGAAATGACTATGACTCCAAAAGTTGCCAGGAAAGATAGCTGAAAAGACAAACTAGTAATCCAGGAAGGATTAACAAGGAGCATCAAGCCTGCTGTTACCAAAAGTACCCACCAGCCATCTCTTTCTCTTCCAAAAAAGGAAGCTAGCGAGGCAAAGGAAAACATAATGGCTGCCCTGAGTATGGGAAGCTGCATCCCGCTCATCAGAGTATAGAATATACTTGCCAGTAATCCTAAAACTGTGGCCTTTTTCCTGCCAACTATGCCTGAAAAACTTAAGAAAAATCCTGCCACCATGCTTAGGTTCTGACCTGAAGCTACCACAATATGCAAGGTTGATGTATCCCTTAGGGCAAGTTTTAATCCAACGGGTAGGTCCTTGTTTTGTCCCAGCAAAATGCCGGAAAGAAGCTCAGCCTGAGGTGAAGGCAACATCTGAGCTATTCTTTTGTCTAAGCTTTGCCTGACTTCCGGAAACAAGTCCGGCCTGATATCCCAACCACCCTGCTCATAACGTAAAACAAAAATAAGCAGGTAAAGAATTATAGAAAGAATAACCGGTAATTTAGTAAACAACTATCTGATCCTTAATCTTGTCAAAAACAGCTTTGCTGACTATTTTTTTATTTAGCAAATCTTCTACTGTCTGATAGGGCCTGTCTGAAATAATTTTTGAAGCTGTGACAGGACCTACTCCGGATAAAGTATCTAATTCTGACTCAGAAGCCGTATTTATATTTACTTTTGCTCTGCTATTTACTCCGGCAACTTGCGAGGTAGTGGCTGGTACTTGTTCCCCAACTAAGGGCACATAAACTTTACTTCCATCTGATAGCTTTTGTGCCATATTTAAATACTTTGATATATATTCCTGATTTGAATTCTCTGAAAATCCGCCTGCTGATTTTATAGCATCTTCTATTCTTGCATCACTTCCCAGCTTAAATACCCCGGGTTTATTTACTGCTCCTGATACATCAACTGAAATGCTCTTTTGAGCTTGTACCATACTCTCCTTTGGATAGTTTTTTGGCTGCTGTTTGCTTAACCCGGATGCAAATACTCCACCCAAAATTAAAACTATCCCAACTACAGATAGACCAATCGGAATTTTAAATTTTTGCCAGAATTCAGTATCCATAAGCCTTTCTTAAAATTTTGCGGTACTGCTTAGTCCAATCTTTATACGCTTTAGTTAAATATCCTATGCCTCGCCTCTCCATTTCTTTATGTACTACCCCTCCGACGTGAGGATATTTATGCAGCCTTGTTTTTTTGGAAGAAAAGCCGTGGGTATAGTGGGCAAGTTCGTGTGCCAGAGTATGATCAACAACCTCAACCGGAATTGTTTCATCTTTAAACATCGAAGTGATAGTGATATAGCTTCTGTTACTTTTTTTGTCCAGTTTAATTGAACCCAACCTGAATTTTGAATCCCTGCCAAATTTAATATGTATAGGGTTATCCTGGGAAACATCAGAGAAAAACTTTGACCAGACAAAATCAAGTCTGGATAAAAGCCAATTATCATTCCTTTCAGGTAGGTTTTTAGTTTTGACTGTCATAGTAGGCTAAACTAATTTCTATTTCTCCCTGGCAGTTAATAGAATTAACTGCTAACTACAAAGCTCATAATTTTTCCGGGTATATATACAACTTTTTTCACGGATTGTCCTTGCAAAAATTTTTGGACTTTTGTACTAGTTAGTGCCATTTTCTCTACGTCTTTTCCACTACTAATTATATCTTTTTGTATCACGAGCGTATCTCTTACTTTTCCGTTAATTTGTATGGCAACAGTTACTTCCTCATCTTCCAGGTATTTATTATCAAACTGCGGCCAAGAGTGCTTAGTGGCGTCAGCCGCCAAGCTTTGCTTATGGATAGAGTATTTTTCCCCTATTATCTCCCACAACTCTTCCGTCATATGAGGCGCAAATGGAGCCAGCAATAAAAGTAGGGTCTTATACTCATCACTGGAAATTTTATCTTTGCGGGACAGGTGATTTAACCATTCCATGAGTGATGAAACAGCAGTATTAAATTTGTTTCCCTCTATATCCTCTGTTACTTTTTTAATAGTTTTATGCATCATTTTTAGATCCTTCGCAACGCTTGGGATGACACTTTGTGTCACTTTCTCCTGCAATCCCCAAACTCTCTGAAGGAACCTATAAACCCCCGCAACACCAGTAAGACTCCAGGGTTTCATAACTTCAAAAGGTCCCAAAAACATCTCATAGAGCCTCATTGCATCAGCACCATAGTTAGGAATAACATCATCCGGAGTAACTACATTATTCCACCTCTTACTCATCTTTCGCGAGTCCGGCCCAAGTATCCAACCCGGCGCCCGCAATTTTAAGAATGGCTCATCTCCCAAAGACTTATCAATGAGTCCCGCGTCAAATAACACCTTCCAGAAGAATCTGGCAAAAAGCAGATGTTGAACTACATGCCCCCCCCCAACATAACTATCAACAGGCAACCAGTCACGAATAGCCTTTTGGCTGGCAAACTCCTGACTGTTAGCTGGATCTGCAAAACGAATAAAATACCATGAAGAGTCAACATAAGTATCCATGGTATCTACTTCTCTTTTCGCTTTTGCTTTGCAATTTGGACATATTACATTTTCCTGGAATGATTTAGATCTGGCAATCGGAGACTCACCTGTTGGTTTAAAATCAACATCTGTTGGCAACTCTACAGGCAAATCTTTTTCCGCTACCGGCTGCCAGGAACATTTTTGACAATAAATCATTGGTATTGGTGCACCCCAGTATCTTTGGCGGGAAATTAACCAATCACGAAGATGATAGCTAGTCACCCGTTTTCCCCATCCTTTTTCTTCAAAATAATCCATAATTCTTACAGTTGCTTTGTGAATATCCATCCCATCTAGAAATTGCGAATTGATCATCATTCCCTCTGCTTCTTGCACTTGTTCCACTCGAGTGATAGCAAATGTATCACCGTCTTTGCCAACTACCACTCTGATAACTTCCAAATCAAACTGCTTGGCAAATTCAAAATCACGCAAATCGTGCCCTGGAACTCCTATTACTGCTCCGGTTCCCACATTACCCAATACGAAATCACTTACCCAAATTGGTAATTTTTTACCATTCAAATTATTAATTGCATATGAACCGGTAAACACTCCTGTCTTTTTTCTTCCTTCTGCCAGACGCTCTGCAGATTTGTTAGAAACGGATTTAATATACTTCTTGACAGCCTCCAGATATTCTTTTTTAGTAAGTTTTAATACATCCTGATATTCCGGACCGACCACAATAAATGTGGCCCCAAAATTAGTATCAGGCCTGGTGGTAAAACAGACAATTTTATCCTTGCTTCCCTCTATCTTGTATTCAATATTAATACCTGCCTTTTTCCCTATCCAGTTTTTTTGTTGTATCTTGACCTCTTCTAACCAATCAATCTTATCCAAACCGGATATTAATCTATCAGCATAATCCGTAATCTTCAAAAACCATTGATCTAACTTTTTCTGTATAACTTCTGTTGCGCAACGATCGCATTTCCCTTCAACCACCTGCTCATTAGCCAACACTGTCTGACATGAAGGACACCAGTTAACATCAGCCTCTTTTTTATACGCTAAACCCTGTTTAAGCATTAAAATAAACAACCATTGAGTCCATTTGTAAAACTGGGGACTACTGGTGTCAATTTCCCTGTTCCAATCGTAAGACAAACCGGTCATGTTCAACTGACGCTTGAAAGTTTCTATATTCTTATGTGTAGACTTGTCAGGATGTATACCTGTTTTAATGGCATAATTCTCTGCCGGCAGGCCAAATGCATCCCAACCCATGGGATGAAGCACCGAGCTTCCTTTCATCCTTTCAAATCTGGAAATAATATCTGTGCCAACATACCCTTCCAAGTGGCCTACATGCATTGTGGCTGATGAAGGGTAAGGAAACATATCCAGAACATATTTTTTGTTTTTAGCCTCCTTTGGAGTAGAATATATTTTATCCTCTTTCCACTTTTTCTGCCATTTAGGCTCAATTTGACTTGGAATGTATTTCTTCATAAAATGATTGTACATCAGGTGAACTTGCATTCGCAAGATATCCTTCGCTACGCTCAGGATGACGTAAGACGTCATTTTCACTCTTCTTTCCACATATCAAACTATATCAGCCTTAGTGATAAATGATCTAGTTTGTAGGTATTCTGATCTATACTATACCTTAAACCCTACCCCCTAAACCCTACCTTGAGGCTATGCGTTAATTATCTTGATCTATTGTAATATCTTTTGACCTATTGACAAAAAAGAAGACAGTTTATTATGATTTATACAAAGGGACAGCAGCAGACGGCTGTCTCTTTTTTTTGTGGTATTATTTACTTATGAAGAAAATTTTCTTTGCCCTGTTTTCTTTATTTATCTTTCTATACCCTATACCCTATACCCTATACCCTACCCATGCCCAAGCTCCTGGAATTGAAGTTACTTCTATTTACACCATTGCAGATAAAGATGCCACGGAAGGAGATATTCTGGTAGCAGGAGATAAAGGATTATCAAGAGCCACAAAGACTTTTGACAATAAGATGTTTGGAGTGCTGCAGGAGAATCCGCTTTTGCTTTATAGAGATAAAGATGTCAGCGATGGTAAACCTGTGATCAGATCAGGGGTAGCCCTGGTTAATGTAACTACTTTGGGTGGACCAATTAAGTATGGTGATTTCATAACATCTTCATCAATTGTTGGCAAAGGAGAAAAAGCCAGCCAATCTGGATATGTTTTAGGTGTAGCTTTGGCTGATTTTGACGGAGTAGGTGCCCCAACTGTAGATGGTCCAGCTGGAAAGGTTGGAACAGGAAAAATATCTATTGCTATCAGAGTTGAATATGCAGAATTAACTAACCCCAGGTTTGCCGGAGAATTATTTGGCTTTGTGGGATCATCATTTCTGGAAAATGTCCGTGATCCAAAACAACTGGGATTAATTGTCCGCTATATTGCCGCAGGATTAGTACTACTCCTTGCCTTTACCTTTGCCTTTTTAACCTTCTCCAGATCTATTGGTAAATCAGTAGAAGCCCTCGGAAGAAACCCTTTGGCAAAATCAGCAATCCAGCTCTCCATGATTATCAATATCGGGCTTTTGGTAGTAACAGGAATTATTGGAATTGTAGCTGCACTCCTGATTATCAGATTGTAAATTTGAGCATTGTATCGTATCATCAACTTATGTATCTGCCCATTGATCCATTTGTAGCAGTAGCCTCATCTGTTGCAGCAGTTGCAATAATACTTTACATCCGTGAGTATTTTTTAAGAAAAAAAGGCTTTCAAAATCAGCAAAAAATTGAAATTGAGACCAGACAAAAAAGCCAGCAGCTGCTTCATGCAGCAGAGCTGGCTGAAACAGAAGTAATTGCCGGCGCTAAATACCAGCTTGATTCCCTGCTTTTAACCTCGGAAAAATCTATCACTGCTTCCCAAGCAAAACTGATAGCCTTTATGGCTGATTTACAAAAAATAAGCAGTGAGTTTGAAGAAGCTTCAAGAAAAACAGGCGAGGCAAGAATCAGCGAGCTTTTTGACCGTCTGGAACAAAGGCTGTCAGACTTTTTAGTATCTGCCGAGCAAAAAACAACCTCTTCTATCGACCTTGAATTGAAAGCTGCCAGACAATTAATTGATACCTATAAAACCTCCCAGCTTAAGCTTATTGATGAAAATGTGATAGCTATGATGGAGCAAACCCTGAATTTAGTTTTGGGAAAGAAATTATCCTTAAAAGATCAGTTGGATTTGGTTTATGAAGCACTGGAGCGGGCAAAAGCAGAAAAATTTATTCTTTAAACTATGGATAATTATTTAAATATAATTTTACAAAATACATATACTCTATCTCAGCTTAAACATAGAATATCTGCTTTAAAAGCTTTTCTTGAGCAACAGTTTTTTGGCGGAATTAAGGATTTGTCTCAAATAGATATAAACTGGATTAACTCCTTATCCCCAACTTTCCTGCAAAATTTTAATAAAGATAATTTGGCATCAGTTTTTGAAGGCTTACAAAGACAGATCACTCAGCTTCAAACCTTAACGCTTTATCTTACTTTTGATCCTGATATAGAATCTATCCAACAAATAGGAGAATTTGCCAGAAGAACTTTTAGTCCCCTGATTATGCTGGATATTAAATATGATCCTAACCTTATTGCCGGGACTGCTTTAGTTTGGAAAGGGGTTTACAAAGACTATTCCTTAAGATCAAAAATAGATGCACGGAAAGGAGAAATCCTTGAGAGCTTTAAAAAGTTCTTAAGATAACTATGGAAGTGGGTTATGTTACATCTACCCGGGACTTTTTGATTTCCCTGGATGGATTTCCATCAATCAGGGTAAATGACATGGTAGAATCAGAATCAGGCATTAGAGGCTGGGTCAATTCTATATCGCAAGACCAAATTGAAGTATTAATGCTTGATGAAGGTAAAATTTTGCCAAAACAGCTTTTTAAAAAAGTTCCTTTCAGATTGGGAATTGGGGTAGGAGATTTTTTATTAGGCAGAGCCATTAATCCGCTGGGCATACCCATTGACGGCAAAGGAATGCTTTCAAAAGAAAAAATCACCAAAATCCTGGAACTGGAGCAGAGCGCCCCCGGACTTGAAACAAGAGAGTTTATATCCGAGCAATTTTTAACCGGAATAACTTTAATTGATACTTTAATCCCGCTGGGAAAGGGTCAGCGGGAGTTAGTTTTAGGAGATGCCCACTCGGGAAAAACAGGATTTTTGATTGATGTATTAATTAATCAAAAAAATACAGGTGTTGTTTGTGTTGTAGCCCTGATTGGTAAACCTGCAGTTTCTGTTAGAAATTTAATTGATATATTAAAAAGTAATAATGCGCTAAGTAATTCTGTTATTGTAGCTACTTCTTCATCTGAGATGGCTCCTTTAATTTTTCTGACCCCAAAAACAGCTTTTAGCGTTGCCGAGTATTTTCAACGCCAGGGCAAAGATGTACTTTTAATTTTGGATGATTTGGGAATTCATGCCAAAATTTATAGGGAAATTGCTCTGCTCGGGAATAAATCCCCAGGACGTGAATCATATCCGGGAGATATTTTTTACCAGCATTCTCATCTTCTGGAGCGGGCTGGAAAATTTTTGCCAACAGCCGGAGGGGGTTCAATTACTGCTCTTCCTGTTATTGAGCTTAATTTAAATGATTTCACCACCCTGATACCAACTAATGTGATGTCTATGACTGATGGGCATCTGCTTTTTAAATCTGCCCTGCGCTCTCAAGGCCAAATACCTGCCATTGATATTTCTCTTTCTGTCTCAAGAGTGGGCAGACAAACCCAGGATCAGATGAATAATTTGCTTTCCACCAAGATCAGACAGGTTTTATCTGAGGCTGCTGATTTGGAAACTATCTCACGCTTCTCATCAGAGCTGCCTCCTGAAACTCAATTGATCCTGCGAAGAAAAGACCTGATACTTGAGATTTTAAAGCAGGACCCGCTGTCTCCTATCTCAAAACCAATTCAGGTGATACTTTTAGCACTCCCTTTCACCGCATTTTTTAAAGATAAAACCAGAGCATTTATGGAAAAATATAAAAGGAAAATAACTGAGGCTTTTTTATCAGATCCTCAACTTATCAAAGTCAGTCAATCTATATCTTCGCTAAAAACAGCTGATGAATTAATCAATCTTTTAGAAAGGACTGGTCCGGTCCTGGCCAAAATCTGCGCATGACTATAAAAGAAATTGAGGAAGCGCTGGAGGAAGGTGAAGGCTTAAAAACTATTGCTCAAGCCTATTCTGAAATTGCTAATTTAAAGATCAAGCGAATCCGTGGCGAGGTTGAGCGAAACCGTATTTTTTTCCAGGAAATATCCAGAGTTTATGTCTTGATTAAAAAACTGGCTGAAAAGAGGAAAGTAAGTATTCCCAAACCTAAACGGCTGGTATCTTTGATAATCACCTCCAATTACCGCTTCTATGGAAGTATTAATGAGGACCTGATTGAATTTTTCATAAATACAGCCAAAAAATTAGATACTGATATAATTTTGCTTGGGAGAGCCGCAATTGATTATTTCAAGACCAGTCAAGTTTTTAGCAATCCTAAAGAAGTTCTGCTAAAGATAGATTTGCCGGATGCAGCTGAACTAGTCAGCCTCATAAATATGATCCGTGATTATAATCAGGTACTTATTTTTCATTCCAGATTAAAAAGCCTGCTGGTACAGGAACCAATAGTGACAGATATTACAGCCACCTCAGGAAATAATGAAAAAGTCATAGGGAATGAGAGTTTACAAAAAGAAAATTTCAAATTCATATTTGAGCCGGAATTACCTAAGATTCTTTCTTTCTTTGACAGCCAGATATTAACTTTGCTTTTGGAAAGCACTTTTTTGGAATCAGAGTTGTCCAGAACTGCCTCCCGCTTTATAACCATGGATCAGGCAGAGAATGAAGCTAATAAGTTCATTTCTGAATATGAAAAACTGGAAGCCTTTAGTAAAAGAAACCTGGCAAATAACCAGATACTGGAAAACTTTGCCAGCATTGCTGCCTCCAGAAAGGTTGGATATGACTCAAGTTAAGGGCAAGATCTCTGCTATAAATGGCCAGATTGCCACAGTTGAGATAGAAGATGATCTCTACCCTGCTCTTTTTGAGATTTTAATATGCCCGCAGGATCCTGGTGTAATACTTGAGGTTTTTTCAGAATCCAAACAGAATATTTATGCACAAATACTTACAAACCCGGACAAACTATACCGAGGGATGCCTATTTTAGGAACCGGCTCTGATTTAAAAGTTCCTGTTGGCAAAGGTGTTTTAGGAAGGGTTATTGACCTTTTTGGTACTCCAAGGGATAATGGCGGTCCTGTTCCCAGAGGAGAACTTTCTTCTATTTATGCCTCTGCCCCTTCCTTAAACATAGTTAAAGGCATTTTCCAGATTCTGGAAACAGGCATTAAGGCAATAGATTTCCTGACCCCGGTTCAAAAGGGAGGAAAAGTAGGATTTATAGGCGGTGCCGGAGTGGGAAAAACCATCCTGTTAACAGAGTTAATGCATAACATAACCAGCAATAAAAATAATGTTTATTCTATATTTGCCGGAGTTGGCGAACGTATCAGAGAGGGCCAGGAATTGCTTCAGAGATTGAAGCAGTCAGGAGTTTTGCCTAAGACTATTTTAATCCTGGGTCAGATGAATGAAAATGCGGCAGTCAGGTTCAGAGTGGCTCAGGCAGCTGTTGCTCAGGCAGAATACTTCCGGGATATTTTAAAATCTGATGTGTTGTTTTTTATAGATAATATGTTTCGGTTTGTTCAGGCCGGAAATGAAGTAGCAACACTTTTGGGTACTATCCCCTCTGAACAGGCATATCAGGCCACGCTGCAAACTGAAATTTCCACACTTGAAGACAGGTTAATTCCAACAGAAAATGGCGCCATTACCTCTTTTCAGAATGTTTACGTACCTGCAGATGAGATTACAGATGCCGGAGTTGTAGCTGTTACTTCGTTTTTGGATACATCAATTGTTTTATCAAGATCAGTTGCCCAAAAAGGAATCTATCCTCCAATTGATTTGTATCAATCATCATCTTCCACACTTTCCAAGGCATTTTTGGGTGAGGCTCATTTTAAAGCTTTAACAGAGTTTCAAAAATTACTGGAAAACTATAACAAACTTGTTCATATTGTAGCAATTGTAGGAGAGGAAGAATTATCCCCTGAGAATAGGCTTCTTTATAACAGAACGAAGAAAATTATTAATTATCTTACTCAACCTTTCTTCATGACAGAAAAACAAACCGGTAGAAAAGGGGCTGTTGTCTTAAAAAGTACTACTGTAAACGATATCACAATTATACTATCTGGTACTTTAGATAACATCCCGGCAGAACGTTTCCTGTATATTGGATCGTTAAAAGATGGCGGGATTGTAAAATAATTATGCCTGAGCCTACCCTACATGTCAGAATAATCTCTCCTCAGCAACTAATCCTTGAGGCAGATGCAGAGTCTGTTTCCTCCAAAAACTTAAAGGGAAGTTTTGATATTCTCCCCCAACATGCTAATTTCATAACTATGGTGGAGAAAGCTCCAATTATTGTGAGGATCCATAAACAAAAAGATCAAAAATTCGATTTCCCAATGGCAATTATCATGACCACAGATAACAAAGTTGACATTTTTACCTACATCCAGCCAAGTACTTCTTCCATATAATAATAACCCTTGACAAATCTGTGCAGATCTATGTACGATGGATATAGAATCTATGCAGGAAGAGTAGAAATGCAAGATTTGCATAGATTTTAGCTCGCAGACGGACAAACCAGAATGAGTTTGTCCAAACCTACCAACTTACTTAAGATCGGTCCAGCCTCTAAAACACTCGGCGTTTCCATAGATACTTTAAGAAGATGGGAAAAAGCCGGAAAGATTGAAGCCATCAGAACCCCTGGTGGAACAAGACTCTTTAAAATTGAACAACCACTGAGCCTGACTTCGTCAGAACAAACTGCATCATTTTCCACTGAAGACCTGCTAAAAGAAGAAGAAGTATCTAATATCTCAGAAGAAAAATACGATATACAAAATACCAAATACAAAATACCAAATACAAAATGGGCTACTAAGTTCTTACTTGGCTCTGCAGGTATATTAACTGTAACTTTACTTATTACTTCCTGGCTAACTATCTCTTATTTATCTAATCCCCAAGATACTCAGAGATTTTTAAAAAATAATATAGCCTCTGGATTCTTAAAACCATTCCGGACTTTAGCTGAGGGTGCTGTAATTATTATCTCTCCTAATGAAGCAAAAGAATTAGGCTTCATCCCGCCTGATGAGGCACCGCCCCCCATTCTTGGGGAAACAATTCAAAAAGAGCAAACAGTGCTGGGTACAACCAGCGCTTCCCGTTTTCTGGAGGTTAATTCCGATACCCAGATTAATGGTAATTTATATGTCCGGGACAGCATAAATGACCTGTCTTTGGAAGGCACTCCTTCTGCTTCAACAATCACCCTTTCTTCAGGTGATACCACCCTAACTGTATCAAACGATGCCACATTAGATCAGGATGTTTCTACAACTTCTGCTCCAGAGTTTACCTCGCTTAACCTTTCTGAAACTGCAAATCAGCTTATTTTCCAGTCAGGCGGTCCAACAGGAACTTTAACCTGGACACCAACTGCAGCAAGAATAATAACCCTTCCTGATGTTACAACCACTTTGGTCGGCATAGATAATACTCAAACTTTAACCAACAAAACTATCTCAGGCTCATCAAATACCCTGACTAATATCCCTAATTCAGCATTAACCAATACTAAAATTACAGTTACCGCAGGAACTAACCTTACAGGTGGCGGAGATATAACATTAGGTAGCTCAGCAACTATTGCCTTAAAAGATTCACCATCTATCACAGGCACATTAACTGTTGCCGGAGCAACGACGCTATCTTCCACCCTGGCTGTAAATGGGGTAACCTACACCTACCCTTCCTCTCAAGGAGCAGCTTCAGCTTTATTGCAAAATAATGGCTCGGGAACCCTGACTTGGGCAACTGTTGGAGCCTCCGGCATTACAGCAGATTCTCTGGACTTTAGCGAATTTATTGATAATATGACTCTGGATGCTTCAACCAGCATTGCCATGGCAGGCTTTAATTTAACTTTAACAGGCTCCGGGAATGTGGGAATTGGGGCTACCACTTCCTCTAATAAACTGGATGTCTGGGGAAATGCCAGGATAACCGGGACATTAGGGGTTGATTCCACAGGAACGTTTGGCAATGGGCTGTTTGGATATTCAGGTGTAACTGCCCCTGCCTCAGGTTTGGCAGTATCAGGTAATGTGGGGGTAGGTACTACCTCCCCTTTGGGAGCTTTGCATGTTGTAGGCCAGTGTGTGGCAGAAGGGACCAAAATAAGGAGAAAGCGTAAAGGGTCAAGGGGTAAGGGTGAAGAAGATGAATGGGAAGAAGTGCCTGTGGAGGATATTAAACCTGATGATGAAATCTTGTCCTTAAATGACAAATCTGGTGAATGGGAATGGCACAAGGTGGAAAAAACCATGGACATGGGCATACAGGAAGTATTCAGGCTGGAAACGCAGTCCGGTAAATATATAGAAACAACAGCCAACCACCCGTATTTGGTACAAAAGGAACAATTATTTGAAGAAAGCAATATAAATCAACAGGAAAGTGATCAAAATCAAGGAAAAAGCAATACCAACTTTAATATTCCAATCAACAATATCTTTATCTTTCATAATTTTTATTATACACCTCCCCTCAATGCATATGCAATAAGGAATGCCGCTATCCCAAGTGAAATATTAATCACCAAAGGTATGATGGGAACTTTGGGTCTTTTTGACACCAGCGGTACAACTACTGCTGCCCCAAACCAGCCGGCAGAGAGGTTAACAAGAAGATCTGATAACGTAATAACAAATTTTGGATCCACTTTAAACAGTATATCACAAGCAGAGTGGATGAAAGTTTCACAAATTAAGGTTGGGCAACACATAGCTACGACAAATGGTTGGGAGGAGATAGTTAGTATCCAAAATGTTGGCAGAAAGAAAACTTATGACCTGCAAATAGAAAATACCCATAACTTTGTAGGTAATAATATAGTAGCTCATAATACCTATATTAGTGGGAATGTAGGTTTAGGGGTAACTACTCCAGGATCTACTTTATCCATTAATGGTAATTCAGTGATAGGTTATTCAGGAGTAAATATAGCAGGCCCCTCCTCTGGTTTGGCTGTTTCCGGGAATGTGGGGATAGGTATAACTACAGCTAATTCTGCATTAACTGTTAATGGCGGGGTTAGTATTGGATCTTCCAATATCACAGCTCCCACTAATGGACTGTTTGTTTTGGGTAATGTAGGAATTGGCTTTACCACTCCTGACAGATTAACTCAAATAGCATCAGATATTAATATAGTAGGTTCCAATGCTTCACTTTTAGGTGCAGCAGGCACCCAGTTCTCCCTAACAGGAGGATCAGCCACAGGATTACAGAAGAAATTAGTCTTAGGATTAGATACTACTGATAACTTCGGAGTTATTCAGGCCGGAAATACAGACGGGACTAATTATAACCTTTCCTTAAATCCGGCCGGAGGCAATGTAGGGATTGGGACAACTACTGCAAACTATAACCTTTCAGTAGTAGGAACTACTAATATTACTGGAGCATTATCAGTTGGATCCTTAACTAATTCAGGCACCTTCCTGGCTGCCAATGGCTCTGCCTCTGCTCCTTCATATTCATTTACCAACTCCACATCCACCGGTATGTATTCCCCATCTGCCAATGCCCTGGCCCTAAATACCAATGGTGCTTCTACCCCGCCATTAACCATTACTGCCGGAGGTCGTGTAGGTATTGGGATAACCAGTCCTTCGGCTATATTAGCCATCAAAACTTCCAATTCAAGTATTGCCCAGCTGGATCTCCTCCAGGATGATGCTGCAGCTGACGGCTGGAGATTTAAAACCGTCAGCGGAGGAATCCTCTCTATAATCAGACACTGGGGGTCTGATGAATTTACCAGGATGGTACTGACAGCAGGTAGCTTAGATGATACATCCGGCAGTGTCGGTATTGGAACCTCGGGGCCTGGTGCAAAACTGGCTGTTGTGGGCAATGCCACCATCGGCTTTGGCAACATGGCTTCTACACCTGCCGGACCAGCCTCCGGCCTGGCTGTATCAGGGAATTTAGGAATCGGGACAACCACTGCAAATTCTACACTTTCTATATCAGGTAATGCTCACATAGGCTCACTTTACCAGGGAATTTCTGCTCCCACTAATGGACTGTTTGTGGATGGGAATGTGGGGATTGGGGCTACTACCTCCTCCAATAAACTGGATGTCTGGGGGAATGCCAGGATAGCCGGGACATTAACCCTGGATAGTAACTTTACACTAAGTGGAGGACAGTTTTTAGCTAATAATGGCACCTCTGCCCTGCCAAGCTATTCTTTTACCAACTCCACCTCTACAGGATTATATTCCCCATCAGCCAATGCCCTGGCTTTAAATACCAATGGTGCTTCCACCCCAATACTAACTCTAACAGCCGGAGGTAATGTGGGGATTGGGATAACCAATCCAAGCCAGAAACTCCATGTTTCTGGACAAATCGGTTTAGATAACGCTAACGAAGATAAAATTTTGTTCCTTGACGGCACAGACAAAGCAAAGATTACTTACACCTCCGGCGACCTATTAGATTTTTATGCCGGAAACAATTTAGGGGCTAATGGAGTTTTCCGATTCTTTACAGGAGATTCTACTCCTGGATTTTCGGAAAAAGTGAGAATAACTAATGTAGGCAACGTCGGCATTGGCATGAGTGCCCCGGACAGGTTATTGCATGTAGCCTCTACCATTGATATCACCGCATCTAATCCGGGCTTGATGGGAGTTGGGGGCACACAGTTTGATATATCAGGTGCCACCACCAATGCTGCTAAAAAATTAGTACTAGGTATAGATACCACAGATAATTATGGAGTTATCCAGGCCGGGAATACGGATGGGACTAATTATTCCCTGGCCTTAAATCCAGCCGGAGGTAATGTAGGGATCGGAACGACGAATCCTACTCATCTCCTCGATGTTCGCCAATCAATTAGTCAGACAGGTTGTTGCCCGGGAATCGTTTATTTCGGCCCAACCTTTAATGCGGCAGGTACGGCAACTGGGGGGAAATATGGTTTATATATTGATGCTCAAGCCTCCACGGCAAATTACCTCGACGACACAATTTTTGGTGCCAATTTCAATAGTTTTTATAATACCGGTTCGGGCACTTTAGGGACAGCGGTTGGTTTGCAAGGCAGAGCCGGATCAAATACCGCCTCCGGAACAACCACTCTTGCTGAAGCAATACGAGCAGGTGTACCTATCAATACAGGTAATGTTACTACTGCTTATGGATTACACGTACTCAATCAGGGAGGAACCAATATAACTAATGCAGTCGGACTTTATGTTGATTCTCAATCAGGAGCATCATCTACCAATTATGCTGCCATCTTTGCCGGAGGTAATGTAGGTATAGGCTTTACCTCACCTGATAGACCATTACAAGTGGCCCTGGATGCCAATCCTGCAGGAACTAATGCCTCATTAATAAATACTGCCGGCACTACTCAACTCTCCTTAACTGGATCATCAGCTGCTAATCTTCAAAAGAAATTGGTCCTGGGGATTGATACCACAGATAATTATGGAGTAATCCAGGCAGGGAATACAGACGGGACTAATTATACCCTGGCCTTAAATCCGGCAGGAGGGAATGTGGGGATTGGGACAACAACTCCATCTACTTTTAAACTACAGGTAGCGGGAGCTATAGGTCCAGATACTAACGATGCTGGAGCTTTGGGGTCTGCTGCTTTATCATTTTCTGATCTATTCTTAGCTTCAGGAGCGGTCATCAATTTTGCAGGAGATGTCACCCTGACCCATGCTGCTGACACATTGACGCTTAGTGGAGGAAACCTAGCGTTCGGGAACGCTGCTACTATTAGAATCCCGAATGATACCGTAAGCGCCTTACAGTTCACCCAAATAGGTATCGCCAACATCCTCCAGATTAATACGCAACAGACGACAGTTAGCACAAACACTTGGACGTTTACAACTGGTGCGATAACCCTGGCTTCCGCAGCGACTGCGGTTCACGGCAGCATGTACATCACTGGGGCCAATGTTAATCTTACTGGAACCACCCAGGTCACGAGTCCTCAGAGCACCGTTCAAATAGCCGCGGTTACTGTTGCAGGCGACACGGCTACGGTCACTGTAAATGAGGCTAACTCGCTAGAGATTGTAGCTCCAACAGAAGGCACCAACGTCGCCATTACTGCGGCCTCGGCCATACGAATTAATAATGCTAATGGGACTCCTACAAATCAGTACGGCGTTTACATAGAGTCCCTGACTGCTGGTGACAGCGACTACGGCATCTACATTGCAGGGGCAGATACCTATGCCCTCTGGGTGGATGCGGGGACTAGCAGGTTTGATGATGCCCTGATTTTCGGAGCAGACGGTACCGCTCCCGCTGGTACAAATGTATATGCAGTCAGAGACAATACCGGGGATCTTACCCTCAACGCCCTAACAGGAAAAACCATCAACCTGGCAATAGCAGGTACAGACGTTGCCCAGATGTCTGCCACATCTCTTGCCTTCCAGCAAGCCACCACCATCAGCACTACAGCAGACAACCTGATAATGGATCCTGCAGGAAGTGGGATTGAATTTAGAAACACTATTGTACTGGGTACAGCAGATCAAGGAACTACAGCCAGAACAGGAGAAACTTTGCGGGCTTCTGATATGGTGGGCGGCACTACTTCAAATGCCGCTGGTGCCACTCTAACCATAAGACCAGGACTGGGAACTGGTACAGGTACCGTGGGCAATATTCAGTTCCAATTTATCAGAGCAGTTGCTTCCGGCTCAACCATACAGAACATTGGTAATGCCTTTCTAGTAGGTGATGATGGCTTCAATAGCTACCTTAATCTTCAGACCTATACCAACATAATAAACGTTGGTCCCAGTCTGGCCTTTGCTGCAGCAGGCACCATTTCCACTCCGGTAAATACCAATCTCACCTTAAGCAACACTGGAGCGGGAAATATAATCCTAAGTCCTGGCGGCAATGTCGGCATTGGGGCTACCTTGCCTGGAACCTTACTGCAAGTTGGCAGGACTGGGGCTACAGGTGATCTAACAGTTTATGGCACAGCTACAACTTGTACCATAGGTAATGGCACAGGTGCTACCAACTGCAGCTCAGATATTAGACTAAAGGACAATATCACCTCACTGGGATCAACCCTGGACAAAGTAATGAAACTTAATCCGGTCAGCTTTACCTGGAAAGATCAAAACAAAGACCAATCTCAAAAGTTAGGATTGATTGCTCAAGAAGTTGAGCAGGTCTTTCCTCAGTTTGTCCATTCACTGCCTGATGGTTATTTGGGGCTGGATTATGCAGGACTAATTGTTCCTGCTATCAAAGCTATCCAGGAACAACAAGTTCAGATAGCTTCCCAATCAGCCCAGCTAAATTCTCTATCTGATGAGCAGCGCTCTCTTTCAGATAAGATTGCCTCACAGTCCAGCCAGATTAAAACCCTAAGTTTGGATTTAGGCTCTGCTAAATTTACATCCTTGTCAGGCAATGTGGGAATTGGCTTTTCCTCTGATATGAATGGCTTAAGCCCCACTAATTTTGTCATTCAAAACCAGTCAGGGGAGAATGTCTTTTCTGTTGATTCATCAGGCAATATGAAAATAGCCGGAACTATAACCTCTTCATCAGGAACATTTGATTTATCTGAGGATTATCCTGCTAATGAAGGTGTGGAAGAAGGGGATGTGGTAAGTATAGACGATGGTGGATTGAATGAAGCTTCTCCACCGTCTATCGTCAAATCTTCCAAACCATATGAGAAGGGGCTTTTAGGTATTATCTCCACCAAACCGGCAGTCAATTTAACCGGACAAACTGCCAATGGCAAGCCTGTGGCCTTGTCTGGTAGAGTTCCGGTTAAAGTCTCCACCGAAAACGGGCCAATTAATATTGGAGATTATCTGACTTCCTCCACAATTGCCGGAGTTGCTATGAAAGCAATCAGGGCAGGCCCGGTTGTTGGTAAAGCTCTGGAAAACTATGACCAGGTTGATCCTACTATAATTGGGCGGGTATTAACTTTTGTTAATGTCTCCTATGCCGATCCGGGCAATTTCCTGGCAGGGCTGTCTTTGGATGCTGACGGGAACTTAATAATGCCTAAGATAAAGGTGGGTTCTATAATAGTAAACCCTGTCCTGGCAACAGCTTCAGCTACTTTAACAGATCCCTCTATTACTCCAACATATAATCTAGGTGATAAGCTGGCTGCTATAGAGAAAAAGCAGGCCACAGATTCTGCCCGGATTGCCTCAGCTTCAGCTGATATTGCAGAAACTAAAGTGCAAACTAATTCCCTGGCCCAACAACTAGCCTCTGCTGCTGCTGAGATTGCACAGACAAAATCTAAAGTTGATTCTCTTAACTTAACTCCTCCGGATACACTTTTAGCCACAGGATCAGCTCAGTTAGCCACATTAACCGTGGAATCTGAGGCCACTGTTTCCGGCATGCTAAATGCATACCAGGCCGGGATCCAGGATAACTTTAAAGTATTCGGGACTACTACTTTGGGTAAAACAAATATAGCAGGAGATTTAAATATAGATGGGACTCTATCTATAGAGAATGGAAATACTATTAATGCTATATCCATCCTCCATCTTCAATCTTCTATCCTCGCCGAAGGCCTTGATATGTTTAATGGCAAGGTTACCATAGATAAAGACGGAAATATTAAAACTTCAGGAGAAGTGGCCGGAGCCAGCATTGTTACCAATAAGCTGACTATATCTAATACTCCTGTTGCCAGCTCATCTGCAACACTTACTCCAACTATTGGTAGTGGAAAGATTTTGGCCGGACAAACAAGTATAGTTATAAACACTGCCCAGGTAACTTCTACCTCCAAGATTTTTGTGACACCGAGAACAAAAATTGGAACTCAGTCACTGGTTGTAGATTCGGTAACCGGCGGTTTGGGATTCAGCGTTAGCCTGGATCACTTTCTGGCAGATGATGTTACTTTTGACTGGTGGATTGTGGAGAGCAAATGAATAAAGTAAAATATCTTTTAACCTACCGCTACTCTGAAATCATTCATGATTTAACTATTGCATTCACTAGGGCTTATCTTTTAGGAAACTTAAGCGGCTCAAGTAACCTAAGTAACTTAATTGGTAAAGCTGATTATCGCCAGGCTGATCAGATGAACCAGGCAGCCAGATCCGGAAAACAGAATATTGTTGAAGGGGTTGGCCAATCCCAAACATCTTAAAAGGGCGAAATTAAACTTTTGGGGGTAGCTAAAGCTTCTTGAGATTTATCCTAAAACTCATTCTAAAATCATAAATTTCAGGCAAATTGCCTACCGCTTAACTAACATAAGTAACTTAAGTAGCTTAGGTAACTTAATTGAAAAACCAAAATTACCGGAAAACCCCCAGGATGCAGCCAACTTTCTTTTAACCCTTTGTCATCAGGCAACCTATCTTTTGGACCGTCAAATTAAAGCCTTAGAGGAAAAATTTATTACTGAAGGAGGCTATAGCGAGAACCTTTTTAAAAGAAGGCTTATCAAAAGATAATGAAGGTTTGCCTACATTATTATATTAAGGAAAATGAGTAATAAGTTGATAGATTGATACAGATAATACCAGTTGCAATGAAGGCGTGCTTACAGTAACGTAAGTTCTATGGAAGATATGAAAGATTTTCTGGACAGCTATTTTGGACTAATATTTAAAGCAGGACTTGTTGTTATAATCCTTTCCTCTTTTTTCCTGTTTAGCAATTTAACAACCGAGTTTTATGACACTCCTAAATTCATCATGCTTACTATCTTTACAGGAGCGCTTTTGATCTTAACTACTTTAAAATATACCCTAAATAATAAAGTAGTTTTAATAAGAACACCACTTGATATTCCTTTGCTTTTGCTTTTGGCTGTGGGGATTGTCTCAACCATACTTTCCCCCTCCCCTTATGTGTCGCTTTTGGGAAACCAGTTAAAAATTCATGGCAGCCTGGTATCTATTATAGTTCTGGTCATATTTTATTTTGTCCTGGTTAATAACTTAAAAGGAGCCAGGGTTGTTAAATGGATTCTCTATATCACAACATTATCAGCAGTGGTTTTATCTGTTGTAAGTTTAGTGGCTTATACCGGAGCAGTAGTCCTGCCTTCTTCCTGGACACACGGCATTAACTTTACTCCCACAGGATCAAGCTTTTCCACCACTGCTATTTTGGCTCTTTTAATACCATTTGTGGTAACACAAATAATAAGTGGTAACTTTACCGCCCAAATTTTAAACTCTGTGTTTTTAACTCTTTTTGGAATAACTATTGCGCTAACAGGAACTTTCTCCACCTGGATTGCAGGTGCGCTAGCCTTACTCTTAACTTTATTAACTAATTTTGATTATAGAAAAATAATGAATATCAAACCAGTCACTTTAGTAGCTTTAGCAATACCTTTAGTAGCTGTTGCCTTAATAACTATTTTATCCTTTATCCCGCCAGTTGGCAAAGCCCAAAATCCACTCTATTCCCAGGCTAAAAACTTCCCTCAGGAAGTTCAACTGCCATTTATTTCTGCCTGGAAAATATCAGTTTCAGCATTCAGGGATACTCCTTTTTGGGGAACAGGACCAGGTACTTTTCTTTTTGATTTTACTTCTTATAAACCAATTGAATATAACCAGACTAAACTTTGGAACTTAAGATTTGATACATCATTCAATGAGTATATGCAGGTTCTGGCCACCCTGGGTGGAGTGGGATTAATTGCTCTTTTGTCGCTGACAGCTTTGTTTGCATCATCAGCCTATTCCTCACTCACAAAAGGAGACAATCCATTAAAAACCGCCCTGGCTATCTCAGGCTTAACTTTATTTGTCATACTGGCTTTGCACTCTTCCACTTTAGTAGTCTGGATCATTGGTTTAATTTTTCTGGCCTCTTTCATGGTTTTGAATTTATCTGAAAGCTCAACCAGCTGGGGCAGCACTTCAACTCCTAAACAGATCTTATCTAAAATTGCCTCCTTTTCAATTTCCGATTCTTCAACAGAAACTATTAAAATTGATGCTTTGCCTTCAATCCTGCTGACAATATCATTAGGTTTAGTTTTATTTACCGGCTACTTTGGAGGAAAATTTGCCCTGGCAGATTACCATCACCGGCTGGCTTTAAATGCCGTGGCAACCAATAACGGGATTTTGGCCTATAATGAATTAGTCGCTGCTGAAAAATTAAACGGGGTGAATGATTTATACAGGACTGATTTGGCCCAAACTAATTTTGCCCTGGCTAATGCTATAGCCTCTGCCAAAGCTCCGACTGAAGCTTCCCCAACCGGCACTTTAACTGATCAGGATAAACAAAATATCCAGGTTTTGCTTCAGCAATCTATAAATGAGGGCAGAATTGCCACCACCCTGTCTCCAAAATCTGCTGTAAACTGGGAAATTCTAGCCTTGCTTTACAGACAAATCTCAGGAGTTGCCCAAAATGCACTGGTATTCTCTCTTGATTCTTATGGAAAAGCCATCTTTCAGGATCCGCTAAATCCACTACTCCGGCTTAACGTAGGTGGAACTTATTATGCTATCAAAAGCTATGATCTGGCAATCAGGTTTTTCACCGACTCTATTAATCTAAAACCTGACTTTGCCAATGGTTATTATAATTTGTCTGTTGCTTACAGGGACAAAGGAGACTTAACTACGGCTTTGGCTGCTGCAGAAAAAGTGGTGGAACTGGTTGATAAAAATAGTCCGGATTATAAAGTTGCCACAGATTATCTAGCGGACCTAAAGAGTAAAGTCTCCCCTCCTAATCCGGAGCAACCTCCTGCTGCCCAAACAACAGGAACACTGCAACAAAAACAACTACCAAAAGTGGTAGATGTTGGCAATCCGCCGGAAAAAATTGCCACTCCTCCGGCCATCAAAAAGCCAGGTGGACCCTAGGAAAGTTGAACTCCTCACCTAACGAATGCCATTCGTTCGCTCTACCAGATGAGCTAAGGGCCCAGAAAATATAAATTCTACTATGTTTTTCTCCTTTCTACCAGCCTTCTTTTAAATAAATTTTCTGTATACCCACCCTCTTTAACAAATTTTTCTTCTAAGGCAGCCATTTGTCTGGAGAGTAAAAATTGAGCCTGATGGATAAGAGTAATTAGTAAATTGGCTGCGGTTTCGGGGCTTTCCGGGAGTTCGGGGGTAGTCGGGGAATTCTGGAAATCCCTGAACACCCTTAACGCCCTGAATTCCCTGATTCTTAAATCTTCCTTCTCCCAAAGATTCAGATTTCTCTGTCTTAAAAAATCTTCGTAATCCTCTAAAAGTTCTCCTAAAGATGCATAAGCTATTCCCAAAAGGTAAATATATCCTTTTAAACTCTTTTCCAGATAACCTTCTACTATATTCTGCTTTCCAGACCTGGCAGCTTGTTCCATCTGATCCTTAGTTCTGGAAGTTAAAGGAATCCATTTTTTAACAAACTCCATGGTTAAATCAGAGATAATAACACTTAGCTGATAGGAACGAAGGTATTTATACCCAGGCAGAGTCATATTTCTATTATACTCCCCGAATTCCCCAAATCCCCTGAATACCCTTAATCCCCTAATTTATTTTAGTATCCCCAAAGGATTTAAGGCAACACCTTTGTAGTGTATCTCAAAGTGCAAATGAGTGCCTGTTGATCTACCAGTGGAACCCATCTGGCCAATTAATTGCCCTCTGGAAACCATATCCCCAACTGAAACATAAATATTAGATAAATGCGCATACATAGAAGTATAACCATTTCCATGGTCAAGTACTATCCTGTTACCATAACCCTGGTTATCAGGCCATCCGGCCACCACTACCCTTCCCCCATCTGAGGCTGAAATAGCCGGAGCAGACCTGTTGGCAATATCAGCACCCGGATGATACCAGGAAAAGTATTGAGTGATAATTCCATTAGCAGGCCAGATGAATGATGCACCAAAAGGAGCACTAAATGCAGCAGATGCCGGGCCTTGAGCCAGGTATTGAACCTTAGGTCTAGCTGGAACTTTAGTGTCGGGGGGAACACCGTCCGGCACAATTAAAACCTGACCCACTTTCAAAGAAAAATCATCCGGCACATCATTAAAAGGAAAATCCATAATTGCCTGCTGTTCAGCCGAATACTTCTTTGCAACAGAAGCCAGAGTATCACCGGACTTAACTATATGGGAAACACCGGATACAGGCAGGATCTTTAAGCTGTCCCCCGGCTTTATGCTGTCTGAGGTTAAATCATTTGCCCACTTTATAGTATCTACTGATATACCTTTATCTTTAGCAATTGATGAAAGAGTTTCTTCTGTCTTTATTTTATATTCTTCTATCTCGGATCTGGGTTTTACTGAAATATTAGTGTGTGTATCCCCGAGTGCCTGCAAAATTATCCCATTTGGAAAAGGCTCAAAGCTATCTGCAAACCTGGGATCCGGCCCGCCAATTCCGGGAAAAGAAGCAGAGATCAGTGTGCTTCCTCCAAAAACACCTGAGGTTAAAATTCCAACTAAAGCCAGGGCAATCATAGATCCATGCCAGAAATGTTTTTGATGAATACCTCTTCCCTGCATGAGAACTTCGACAACAAAGTTTTTAAAACCTTCAAAACGCAGGGCAGATGCGTGAATCTTACGTTTGGTATACCAAATTAAGGCATGGGCTAAAGCCTTTAGATCATCTTCCAGGGAATTCATAAGTGGTTATTTTACCACAACGAATTACTTAACGTCTTTTAAGTTATTGAGGAATTCCTCGTTAGATTCAGTCTTAGATAACCTCTCAAGGAAAATTTCAGTTCTTTCATTCTCTCCTAAAATTCCAATCATTCTTCTCATAATCACCATCTGTCTGTAGTATTCTTCTTTAAATAAAAGTTGCTCTTGTCTGGTTCCGGATCCTTCTATATCTATTGCCGGAAAAACTCTTCTTTCAGCCAATTGCCGGTCCAGATGCAGTTCCATATTACCTGTACCTTTAAACTCCTCATAAATTAAATCATCCATCCTGGATCCGGTATCAACCAGGGCTGTACCAATAATAGTTAAGCTACCGCCTTCTTCACAGTTTCTGGCAGCCCCGAAAAAGTGCTTTGGAGGATAAAGTGCAATCGGGTCAAATCCACCGCTTAATGTTCTACCAGATGGCGGAACAGATAGATTGTAGGCTCGCCCTAGGCGAGTTATAGAATCAAGCAATATCACAACATCTTTTCCTGATTCCACTAACCGCTTTGCCCGCTCCAAGGCAATTTCTGCAGCTGCTGTTTGCTCCTCAGCCGGCTCATCAAAGTTGGATGAGATAACATCACCTTTAATAGACCTTGATAAATCAGTAACCTCTTCCGGCCTCTCGCCTACTAAAACAGCCATTAAAATTACTTCAGGATGGTTTTTGGTAATACCTGCAGCTATATCTTTTAAAATAGAAGTTTTACCGGCTTTTGGAGGTGAGACAATTAATCCTCTTTGTCCAAAACCAATCGGGGCCACCAGATCTATCACCCGCTGAGCCAGCGGCAGTTTGCCTGTTTCCAGTTTTAAATGTTTGTTTGGATAAATAGCAGTTAAGTCTTCAAACTTGACCCGTTTGACAGGTCTGCCATCTGAGCTGACAAATTTATTTGCATCCTCTCCGTTAATTTTATTAACCTGAAGAAGCCCAAAATACCTTTCAGTTTCTTTGGGAGGCCTGGCTGCGCCTTCGACAAAGTCTCCGGGCCGAAGACCAAATCTTCTGATTTGTGAGGCAGAGATATAGACATCTTTTTCTGAAGGGTTATATTTAGGGCGCAAAAATCCATGACCTTCAGACATGGTTTCTAATACTCCGGAAACTTCCTCTGTTGGCACATCACGGTCAGAGTAATTACGCTCAGGGTAATTATTTCGGCGGAAAGTAGAAGATGGATGATAGAAGGTAGATTGATCACCGTTTCCATTTTCCACCTTCAAATCTCCACCTTCCATTTTCGATCTTCCATCGTCTGTATTTTCTGGATTACCTACGAACTCATCAACAGATGGCTGATCTTTGGGTTTAAATGATTTTGTTACACGAGGCATATTTTGTTTAAAACTTGGAAATTAAAAATTACCTTTGAGGTTACCAGTTAAGTAAACCATATTTAAGCGCTGCTGTCAAGATCCAGACTTAAAATGTCTATCTTCCCAGATAAAGTTTGGGTCGCCTTCCAGCTCTTTTTTAAGACTGCCTAATTTTCTAAGCCTGAATCCGACCGGGATAAAAGCAGCAGCAGCCCAGGCAAGTAAAGGTAGACCTGTTCTTGGTAATTGTTTAACATTTGCATAGTAAACAGGTACGGGAGCAGATGTACCCACCCCAACATTGGCAAATGTCTGATAAACTTGAGGGGCATTTCCCTGAGATACTATATTAACAGATGAAGAACAGCTTGTTTGAGCACCAGTATTATCAGTTATCAAAACTGAAGGATAATAAAAGCCGGCTGAGGCATATGCTCCAGTTACAGAAGATGACCCACCGGCATCCTGGGTATTTCCATCTCCAAAGCTGAATACATATTTACCGGCAGATCTGCCTGTACCATTACTATTAAAATTAGCATTAAATGTCATGTTTGATCCCACGTTTGTTGATCCGGTTGATAAAGAAAGTGTACATACAGGTGATCCTTGTGAAGCAGGCGGTGGAGTTGTAATATTAATAGAACTTGAACAATAACCAATGCGCCCGGCTGAATCTGTTACTGCTAGATTAATATTAGCTGAAGAAGTATAAACTCTTGATGCACTTTGACCGGAAGCATCACCATATGATCCATTACCATCAAGATCCCAGGAGTAAGAATTTATACTTCCGGATCCCCCGTAACCATTGCCTGTAAATGAAACATTAAGAGGTGAGTTGCCTGATTGTGGTGATGGGGATATAGAACAGGTAGGATTACCTGCTGTTTGATTACAGACAAGAGTACCGCAAGTTAAGCTTTCATATGGGTTACAGGTATAGGTTAATCTATTTTGATAATAACAGTCTGCAGGAGCACTGGAGCAGCTAATACTTCTACATTGGTTATTTGCTTGTTGCTGCGTGCAATATATAGTTCCCTGGCAGTTGTTATTTTGAGAATATGTACAATTGTATCCTGCAATAGAACCATATGAATAAATGGGTGTACAACTATCATAACCATACTGGGTATTGCCATTGCTGTCAAAGCATCCATACAGAAGCCTTGTGCCTGCCTGGCCTGCAGTAGGACACTGTGGAGCCTGGGTTTGAACAGGCTGAGCTGGTTGAGGTTCTTGGGGTTGTGGATTAGGACATGCTTGAGACACACCATATGAATCAGATTTTGGGGAAGATCCGCTGCAATCAGAGTTGGTATAAGCAAAAACAGTTACTACATAGCTGGCATCAGTCCTGTGAGGATATGGCCCAAAATCTTTACTTGTGCCGTTTAAACAACTTGCAGCTATTGTGTTTCCATTAACTGCCAGAGTAGCCTGATACGAAGCTGCTCCCACATTTGACCAATTAGCAACAATGTCTTCACTGCCATTAACACAGGAAGCAGAAGCGGTTGGGTTTAGCGGCCCATATGTTTGCTGGGCTGGTTGGGCAGGAGGTGCTGGTGCAGGAGGTGTAGAGTTACAATCTCCTCCCATAGGGAAAACCCATCCTCCATAAACTCCTTCAGATGAACCTAAATCAACCTGTATCCTTCCACAACTAAATGAAGATGCACTAAAAGACATATTCCCTTGTCCTCCTTTAGCCGGAACATCTATGGTCACTCCCTGGGAAGTTGACCCTGCGCTGTCATAATCAGCTAAACCAAAATTATCAGCACAAGGAGCTGATCCCCCATTATTACAATGAAAAACTTTAAAAGTTGCAGAAAGCGAACCTGGTTCATGACTAACATTATAAATTGTAGCTGCACTGGGAGATGAAAAGGTAACACCCAATCCACCTGCCTCAGCGTCAGTTTCTTGGATATTTAAAAAATTAGGGTTTACAAAATTGAGAAAAACAAATAAAAATACAGCTGAAATAGAAAATATCCGCCACAAAAGTTTTATCATTACCATAAATTATACTATGGGGTTAAGTGATTGTCAATAATGATAATCTATATTGGAGACTAATCCCTGCCCAAGATTAGCCTCCAATACAAAGTACCATCTAAACCTCTCGTTTTGAGGGTAAATTGTCTTCAATTTTTCAAAAATGAGCTTAAACTGGGGTATTGACAACCCCCTGTTTTTTGCTCTAATGTTAAATTAGAAAGCAATCTCTATCTGCTCTTGAGATTGTTTTCGAAATTAATAAAAAGGGCATTGCTATTCGAGTCCGTCTGCGGTAGTAATGCTCTTTTTTTATGGCAAAGTGCTCTTTTCAAAAAAAGATACGGAAGTCCGTCTGCTTCTCCCGTATCTTTCTTCTTAACTCCGTACCATTAAAATTAATTTCTGATCGGAATCAGATAAAACCTGTTTCACTTGTTCTGTCACTAGATCTGTTCTTCTTACTTTTCTTTTTTCTCTTTTAAAACTATTCACAAATCTTGCGGCAAACATCATATTTTTAACATTATCACCAAAAAAACTATTTGTCAAGTTTTGTATAACCCATAGACTTTTTTACATGAAATATACCTAGACCTGTAGTTTAATTTGGGGGATATGTATATTAGATTAGCTTATTATATCAAGCTAATTAGGGTATATACTTTTAGATGTTAACAGAAAATAAAGTTCTGTGGATAACTAGACTTCTTTGGCAAAGATCATCCTGCCGGCCGGAGTTTGGATATTCTTGGTGACTTCGACCAATAAAGTCTTTCCAATCTTATCTGCCACGTTTGCTACAACTATCATAGTTCCATCATCCAAATACCCAATCCCCTGGGTTTTATCCTTACCCAGGTGGACTATTTTAATTTCCAATCTTTCCCCGGGCAAAGAAATCGATTTAACTGCATTTGCCAGATCATTCACATTTAAAACAGTTATATTAGACACTGAGGCTACCCTGTTTAAGTTAAAATCAGTGGTAATAATCTTGGCCTGCAGAGATTTTGCCAGATTCATTAGCTTTTCATCCACAGTTTTGCCGTTTTGCTCTTTATCCCAAACTTCTAACTTTATCCCCTTTGCTTCCTTAATCTTCTCCACCACTTCAAATCCTTTCCTACCCCTGGCTCTTTTTAGGCCATCAGATGAATCAGCCACCTGTTGCAACTCTACCAACACAAACTTAGGTATTAAAATAAGTCCGGAGATAAAGCCGGTTTTGATAATATCCAAAATCCTGCCATCTATAATGGCACTGGTATCTAGCACCAGTGGTTTTGTTAAGGCCAATGCGCCTACTTGAGGGGTGGGGTGTCCAAAAGGCATATGGGTGCGCGGAAACCTGATTATTCGATTTGAAACTTCAGAAGAAACCCTATTAACCATAAAATTCAAACTGGTAATGAATATAACTCTGATAGATTTAGCTACCGGAGGGAAAATCACATAACCTATACCTGCTGCTGCTAAAGTGAGCAAGGCTCTTATTAGAAAAAAGTTTTCCCCGAAAATAGGCGGGATAAGCTGAGAATATATGGCTGCAAAAGTTGCAATGATAAACGCCCATATCAGGCGTAATATAAGTTTTAAATTCACAAATAAGTCCTTTCGCAGAGGTAAATAAGCAAAGCTTGTGAGCTTCGCTCTAAAAAAATAAAACTCTGCTTATATACTGTCTTTTCCTATTATAATCCTGGCAGAGGCTGTTCCCTCTTGTAGCTCTCCTGCCATAGATGCAATTTTAACAGTATCTTTTATATCGGCAACTACTAAATTGAGTTTATCTTTTAAATCCGCTTTAACTAAAATTTCTGTTATCTCATATGTTCGCTTATCAGCGTTACCTACTTTGACAACAGGGTAACCCAGGGCAATTAACTTATCAGCCAGTTTTTTAGCCTGGCTGGAAGTTGTTGTCCCGTTTAAAACCTCAAAACTCCACTCAGAACGGATCAGCGGATTGGAAGTTGGTGTTGGAGCAGGAGTAGCAGTTGAAGCAGGGGTTGGTTTTGGGGAACCTGAAACAAGAGATTTAATCTGATGTTTGAACATAAAACCTAAACCACTAAGGATTAGAATTAAAATAAGGATTAAATATAGTGTTTTTTTGCTTTTTTTCCTTACGGGCGGTGGATAGAAAGCTATGGATTCATTAGGATCAGATCCCTTTTTTTTAATTTCCTTTTCTTCTTCCCCGGGTTCTTCTTCAACTTCAGATTCCAAATTTTCTTTAAGATCTTCCTCCTCAGAGTCTATAGTATACATTTGATAAAGATTATATCACAAGACCTTCCCTGGTCAAAATAATTTCTCAGCTTTGAAATTGGGGAAAAGCAGAGATTTAAGGTTAACTCCACCCTTCTCTGCTACAGATATAGCCTCTAATACTATCTTAACCCCTTGAAGGTTTATTTTTTTCTGTTGAGTTAAAAACTTAATAAATTGCAATCCTTCCAGATCTTTGCCGGAGAACATTCTTCTTTGCGTATTTGTTCTGTAAGGAGTAAGAAGTCCTGTCTTCTCATAGAGCATTATTGTTCTTGGATGGATATTCAAAAGCTGTGCTGCTACGGAAATTGTTAAAATTGGTTCATTTGTGCTCATAGTAGGTTTTATAGAATAAAATAAGTATGAAAGTTTATAATGTTATTGTCAAGAGGTAAATTAAGCTTGATTTTCCATTAAAATAAAAAAACAAATAATCTTCATTGAGATAAACATATTATCAATGTAGATTATTATAAATTTTTATTAATATAGATACTTAGTAAAATAACTAATCTGGATGTAGATAGTACTACATTTACATAAAGATATTATTTAAGTGAATTATTACAAATTTCATTGTTATAGGTAAGGAGTAAAAGAACTATTCTGGATATAAGTAATAATACATTGAAATATACATAGCTAAATTGAGCCTAATGATTACCTGTTACCTATGTATTGGTTAACCATTTTTATCTGTGTACCCTATATTTGAGTAAGATTGCTGGCAAGCGTTCCAAAAAGATTATTCCAGTGTGTGAGCGTTAATATTTGAACAACACCTCTTTTTTGCATTAAGGTAGCATTCAAAGCTTCACTTAAAGGTATTTGCCTGTCCCGATTGACTCTGAGTATCCTGTGGGCAGTAATTAAATCTATCTTTTGAGGAAATAATATCTCAATACCGGATTGAAGCATAGTCTGAAGAAATTCTAATGCAATTGCAGTGCCAACCTCACCGGAGAGGATAGCATATGAATCTGTTACAACTGACAAACTGGTATAAAGATGGTATCCTATTCTGGCCAGATCCCCCATTGCTTTTGAAGCTCTTAAGTGATCAGGGTTACCTCTATCAATGAAAGCTATAAAGATTGAGGAATCTATAAATATTTTTCTACTTGTTGTAGCCATATTACGACTTCATGCTTAAGCCTCTTGCCTTAAGTCTAAAAAAAGGATCATCTAAAGAGAAATTAGCTTCAGTTGAAGAGTGAAGTTCCTTAAGATTCCTGGTTCGGGGAACAAAACTTTGGGTAAAAGCTTTTAAATCCGGCAAAGCAATACGGATATTACCTCCGGCGCGGAAAGCTTTCAGCTTACCTTCTTTGATATATCTCCTGATTGTGAGTGGATGAACTTTTAGGGCTATGGCTGCTTGATTGATTGTGTAAAATTCTTCCATGTTGGATAACTAAAACATAAACAATTATATACAATTTTAAACATTAATTAACATACTTTGTCAATAGTTGACAACTATATAATAAAACATGGAAACTGATTATGCAGACGAAAAAGTGGAAAAGGTTTACCTAAGCAGAGGATAAACAATGCATAGGGAAATATGAGTAATAGTCTGTCCAAACAAAAAAAGTTAATTCCAATCTCCGAAGCTGCCAAAGTCCTCGGTGTTTCCATTGATACAATCAGAAGATGGGATAAATCCGGCGTACTACATTCAGAGAGACCGGATGGTAAAAACCGTTATTTCTCTCTAAATGAGCTTGAGAAGCATAAACTTAACCAACCACTGGCTATATCAGAAGCAGCAAAACAACTTGACGTTTCCGCTACCACTTTACGCAGATTAGAAACAAGAGGTTTACTCAAACCAGAGAGAAATAGTGCAGGAGAACGGGTTTATAATAAGGATTCTCTCAAAAATTTTCTAAATAGCAATTATTTCCTCAGAAAAAAACATATTGAAAATAAAATCTCGCAGCCTCAAGAGAAGGAAGAAATACATCTGGATCAAAAACCTATATCTCGTTCAAGAATTAATTGGTTCTTAACCGGTTCAACCGTTTTATTTATGTTACTGGTTGTACTGAGCTTAAGAAACATATGGATTTCAGAATTAAATAGTACCAAGCCTCTGCCGGCAACTACCCCTGAAGTGCTTTCAGAAAATACATACGTAGAACCGGATATTACACCAGAACCGGATATTACACCAGAACCGGAATCTGAAGCAACCCCGGCAGCTAAACCTCTAACAATAGTAATGGTCAAGACTGAGGGTGACTCAAGCGTCAACATCCGCCAAGAACCAACTATTGCTTCAGAGAAGATATATCAAGCTAAAAATGGCGATATATTCGAATTTGTTTCAAAAGATTCAGATTGGTTTAAGATTAAATTAGCTTCAGACTCAGCCGGCTTTATATCGGACAAATATGCTATAGAGGTAAATAATTAATATGTATATAAACAAGACTTTACTGCTATATCCGGGTTTTATAATTGCCTTAATATTGGTGGGAGCTGTATTCATAACCGCTACAACCTATTCACAGCTGGGTATTGCTATTGTCCTCTACCCAATACTGGCCTTTTTTGCTTATAAACTCTTCCTGAGTGGAAAATCTATACCGACAATTAAAATCAAAACAGACTTACATAATATCCCCGCCCTTGTTCATGCAATGGCAAAAGAGCAAGTTAAAACACAAACAGACAATATCGGGATTGGTGATATTAACAAACGGGCATTTTTAAAGCTAATCGGCGCTACCGGGCTTTCATTCTTCCTGATATCTATTTTCGGCCAAAGGATCCAGTCTTTGCTTTTTGGCCGCGGGGCTGTTTCACAAAATCCAGCTTCAACTGCAAATACTCTAAATAACCCTGCCGCAGCTTCGCCCACAGAGGGATACAATATATCTGAAGTGGATGACAGCACCATCAGCTACTTTGGATTTATCAACGAAGATGGCCTGTGGTTTATTATGAAGGGAGATGCAAACACCGGATCCTTCCGCTACGTCAGGGGTAAGTCAAACTTTCCTGCTAACTGGAAAAACCGCCAAAATCTCGAATATGATTACTTCTCCCAGGTTTTCCCTTAAGGCGGAAAATGCCCATAATAACATTAAACCAGATCTGCCTTTCTTTATCAATTCCAGCCGATTTGACTTTCTATGTATTCTTTGCTACTATCTGATTAGACTAATTATTAGACCAAATATTGGACTAGATTTAGACTCATTATAGCCATGAATACAACAATAATTAAACCATTTTCAACTGGATTTTTATCCCAATTTGTTTGGGCTCCTCAAACATTGCCTTTTACTAATGAGGAGATAAAATCATTAGACAGGGAACTATCTGAATATGAACAAGTCTTCTTAAACCCGGATATCGAGAGGAATTTAATTAGTAAAAACGAACTCCTGGCCTCTTTTGCTATTTCAAAGACAGAAAACTCACAGTTAACCCTTAAAGAGGCCCAAGACGTATACGATCTTATCCTCTCAGATCCTGGATATGATTTTGCAGGAAAAAAACTCAAGGCCGGGAAAAAATTAATTCAAAAAGATCATGATGAGTTAGAGTTTTTCAATATTGCTAAAACCTTCCGTAGCCTCAACCAGAAGTCATTCAAAGTAAATCAGTTAACGAAGGAAAAAGTTTTGGAGATTCATGGTGCGTTAACTCAGGGGCTTGATATATTTAAAGAAAGTCTCATTGAATTTACTGTATATAAATCAGGAAAGTTTCGAGATAATGATCTAATCCGGGTAGGAAATTATGTACCAGCTCCTTACAAAGAGATAGAAAAAGGAGTAAAGGAGTTAATTACCTATCTTAAAGCAAACCAAACTATAGATGGTATAGCAGTATTCCATACAGCTCTCTACGGCCTTCACCCATTTAATAATGGCAATAAAAGAGTTTGCCGGATTCTTGAGCACATATTTTTAAGGGATCTTGGCTTAAATGGTAAAAATCTCTATAGCACCTCATATTATTATCACAAGCAAAAGGAAAGGTATTATAAGTATCTGCTTTATTCTTTAGAACGCAGGAATTTAAACCATTTTGTTAGCTTTATGCTGGAAGCATTAGTGTTATCAATTATTGATGTTGTTAAAACAAGCCTTGAAACAAAACGAAGTGAGTTTCTTGACAGGCAGGAACTTGAAAGACAGTTAAGACCCGTTTTAAAACTATTTATTAAAAGGGGTGAGATACAATTTAAAAATTTAGCCAGGAGTACACGAGGAAAAATAGCCAGGCAAACACTGATAACATATCTGCAAAAAGCTGTTAAACAGGGAGTTTTGCAAAAAAAAGATAAAGGAAGAACTACTTACTACAGCCTTAATTTTGAAGCACCGGAGGAAGAAACCCTTAATAAATGGCTCTTATTTGCTAAAAAGAGGCTTACCTTTATTCCTGATGATATAAAGCTGATATAAGAACCGGATCTATTCTTCCTTATCAATTAGCTCTTGAAGTTTTTCAAGTAACCATGTAAAACTACTACTATTTTCCACTCTTATATGGCTGCTTTTTGAACTTTTCCCAGTATTCCCTGATGGTCAGATAAGCCTTGAACCATTCTGACATACTTTACCTGATAATGCTCGCTGGTAAAAAATCCGTCAACTACATATTCCCAAGTAGCCTCTGGCCGGACTTTTGTATCCATAGTAGTTCTCACATCTGCCGGGATATTATCCCTAAACCTACCAGCTATTGAGTCAAAAATACGATAGCCTCTTGGAGAATTAAGATCTCCTGTAAAAATTAAATCCGGAGTTTTATTAAAAATTTCATCTAGTCTTTTGAATGCCTTCAATTGTTCTTCGCTTGGCTCGGCACCCTTGACCCATGGGAAATGTGTTGTGCCGAAATTAAATCGCTCTGATCCTATTTCTATTCTAGCTTGCAACAAGGCAGAAGCAGGTGGTTGTGCTCCTCGTACATTCAGAACATTTAGAAGCAAATCATTTGAAGTGTTTCTTGTACCAAAGTAGAAATCTTCGCTGCTATTAATCAGTTTATGCCTGAAACCAATTGCCACTCCCCATGCTTTTGGTTCCTCATTTTCATTTAATGAGATATGGCACTTTTGAGAAAAGAGAAGTTGACCATTCAGGGCGTTGCCAAATCCCTCCAGACTCTCTTCAAAAACTTCCTGTAATAATATAACGTCAGGTTTTTCTCTATAAATAAAATCTAAAATCTCATTATAAAGACCCGCAGCACGGCCAGCATGAAAGGTATTTAAATGAAAAACTTTAAGCTTTGGATGCTCTGCAGATTCAATTTGTCCCATAGTGTCAATTATACTTAATGATTGTTTGAATAGCAATTATTAGCTACCTTGAAATTAATATTGTCGTAGTGTATCCTCTGCTGATAATATGTCAAATATAATCTTAAGCGTGATTATTCCCAGTTACAAAGACCCGTTATTGATTAAAACCATAGATTCCTTATTAGAAAGTTCCGGGTTAAGTACGCAGCTGGAAATAATCGCTGTACTGGACGGTTACTGGCCGGAATTTGAACTAAGGATTGATCCCAGAGTTAAATATGTTCATTTAGGTAAGAATAGAGGCATGAGAGATGCTATCAATGCAGGGGTATTAGTTTCAAAAGGTGAGTTTATTATGCGTACTGATGAGCATTGCATATTTGGTAAAGACTTTGACCGGATTATGGTAGAGAGTTGTCAGCCGAATTGGATAATAACAGCCCGCAGGTATTGTCTGGATTCTGATAAATGGGAAGTTATGGATGTGCCATACGTCGATTATGAGAAACTTATGATCCAGACTGCCAAAGATACCAGAAAGTTTACAGGTATCCCCTGGACAGAGAGGCAGGAAGAGAGAAAAGGCATTTTAATTGATGAAACAATGGCCATGCAGGGATCCTGCTGGGTCATGCCCCGCAAATGGTGGGATCAGGTGATAGGTGAACTCCAGACTGAAGGTTATGGCCCAATGTATCAGGATAGCCATGAAATGGTATTCAAGACCTGGAAGAAAGGGGGTAAGCTGATGGTCAATAAAAATACCTGGTTTGCCCATAAACATGTTAGTTTTCCGCGGACTCATAATTATGGCAATACTGATTTCTATCCTAATTTAAAGTATGCCCATGATTTGTGGCGGCCATACTATGAGGAGATTAAAAAACAATGGGGGCTGTAAGTGTCATTATCCCATCCAGGAAAGAGGAATTCTTAAATCAAACTATCCGGGATATAAAGGAGAAGTTTAAAGAAGACTATGAAATTATTGTGACTTTAGATGGAGCCTGGGAAGAACCTATCAAGGGAGTTAAGTATATTTACAATAAGGAAGCTAAAGGTATGAGAACAGCTATAAATCAAGCAGTGGCAGAAGCTGCAGGGAAATATATCATGAAGCTGGATGCTCATTGCATGGTAGATGAGGGAATAGATGAAAAACTGAAAGCTGCTCATCAGGACAACTTCGTGCAGGTACCAAGACGCAAACGGTATGATCCCTATAAATGGGAGCTGACAGATCTGGATTCACCGGATATAGATTATATGATGGTCAGAAATTTTAAAGGGCATAAGGATAATGAAAAAAATAGGGATCCAAAACTTAAAAAAAAATTGATAGATGATACTGATGTATTTCAGGGCAGTTGTTATTTTATGACTAAAGATTTTTTCAATAAATTAGGCTTGCTGGATGATAAGAATTTTGGCAAAATAGGCAGTGAGGCCATAGAGATTGCCTTAAAGTGCAGACATGACGGCGGCAGGGTTGTGGTTAATAAAAATACCTGGTATGCCCATGCTCATATCGGATGCCATTATACCGGTGGAACAAAGGAAAGAGAAAAAAGCCGTCAGTATATGAAAATTTTAGCAAAACAATTAAAATATGTCTAAATTTTGGGATAAATTATCAGCAAAACATAAGGAAATGTTAAAAAATGGAATACATGGTTTCAGAAATACAGTAGCCACGCGATATTTTACCGACAAAAGACGTGATAATGAAGCATATATTCAAAGTATTGCACGATATGTAAAAAACATCGACATGAGTGATAGTATGTTCGGCAATCCTGTAACTACAAAGATAAACAACCATATAGTAACACAGGATTTAATAAACAGCATGTTTGAAATAGAAGCAATGGATATTGATTTTTCTAAAATAAAATCAGTCTGTGAGGTTGGTGCCGGCTATGGAAGGACTGCTTATGTTCTTTTAAAGAGGTATCCGCATTTAAAATATACAATAATAGATATTCCCCCGGCGCTGGATTTAGCAAAAGAACATCTAACTAAAGAGTTTCCTAATGCAGATATTAAGTTTCTTCTTGTACCGGATAAATCATTAGGTGCTGATTTATATATTGCAATTAGCATCCTTACTGAATTATCCGAAAAAGAGCTTGCTGATTATTTTGAGATGTTTGCAACCGGTAAATATCTATACTTAAAGGATTGGAAAACAAAGGTTAACCCCGATAACGGGACAACATTTTCCGAGGGTAGTTTTCCAATACCAGGTAGCTGGGAGCGGATGTTTAAAAGAAACGACCCAATTACGTACAATTTTTACGATGCAATGTATAGAATCAAAGCGATAAATCCTGTTGAATATATCAGACAAAAGTATACAATTATCGGCGGGAAACCAGGCGTTTTAAAGGGAATGAACCGCCAGGATCTTTATAAACTGTTTGCAGAACTTGGATTTACCAATGGGTGCGAAGTTGGAGTGGAAAAGGGTAAAAATGCCCAAGATATGTTTGAGTATATTCCAAATCTTAAGCTTTACGCTGTTGATCCATATAAACAACATCCTCAGTATAGTTACGAGGCAACAGCTTATCTTCGCCGTTGGGATGACCGTTACTTACGGATGGTTAAAAGACAGGCTCAAAAAAGGTTACAAAATAAAAATGCCGTCATTATAGAAAAATTCAGTGAAGACGGTGCTAAAGATATTCTTGACAATTCACTTGATTTTGTCTATATAGATGGAGATCATTCTTATGATTTTGTTATGCAGGACATAATCCTATGGAGTAGAAAAGTTCGCATTGGTGGAATTATTAGCGGGCATGATTACTTTTATGATAATAGTAAACCCGGCAGACAGGCCAAAGTAACTCAGGCAGTAAATGACTATACAAAAGTACATGGTATTGAGTTTTATATTACCGATGAGGGTCATTATGTTAAAAAAGGAGATGCTTCTTCTTCATGGTTATGGGTAAAGATGGAGGAAATCTCCCCTAATGTCGTAGGAGCATAGACACTATTTCTCAAACTGTTCTAAGTACCACTTTATTGTTTTTTTCAAACCTCCTCTTAAACTAGTTTTTGCCACGAATCCCATTCTTTTTGCTCTTGATACATCAAGCGCTCTCCTGGGTTGTCCATCTGGTTTTTTATGATTCCATCTTATTGACCCTTTATAGTTAGCCAGCTCCATAATGATTTCTGTCACCTCTTTTATCGACGTTTCTACCCCGGTTCCTAGATTGAGAGGTTTTGTATCATTGTATTTTAAGGCAGCCTGCAAAATTCCTTCTGCAGCATCTTCAACATATAAAAATTCTCTGGTCGCAGATCCAGAACCCCAAACATCTACAGATTTTTTATTTTTACTTCGCGCATCAATAATTTTTTTAATAAGCGATGGAATTACATGGGCTGAAGTATTATTAAAAGTATCCCCCGGGCCATAAAGATTAACAGGAATAAGGTGAATGACATTAAGCCCATATTGTTTTTTATACGCATTCCCTTGAACCATCAGTATTTTCTTCGCTAGTCCATAAGGAGCAGTTGTATCTTCAGGATACCCATTCCAAATATCGTCTTCTTTAAACGGTAAAGGTAGGATTGCCGGGTATTCACAGGCTGTTCCTATGCATACAAACTTTTTAACCTTTGCTTTGCGTGATGCCTCCATTAATTCTATTCCCATAACCGCATTTTTATAAAACATTTCACCAGGGTGATCATCAATATAGCCAATTCCCCCGACCTGAGCAGCCAGATGTATTACCAGATCAACATCTTTAACCAGCAGTTGACAATTGGATCTTTCCAGCAGGTCATATTCTTTTGAATGAAACACTAAAATATTTGTTGCTCCGTAGCTTCTTAACTTAGAAACTACATGTTTTCCTAAAAAACCATTTCCCCCAGTGACCAAAATTTTTTTGTTTTTCAGTTTCATGATTACAAAATGTGTTCAATCTCAAGTGCCCAAGCTTCTACCATAGTAAGTTCTATTTTTTGTAAAAAATTTCTTTTTACCAGTTCTCTATATGCCCTAAGCAGAGCGGTCAGTGGGTCTTTTGGCAAAGAAAGAGAATCAAGAACCTCGGTTAGCTTGATGATTTTTACGAAATTAGGTATTTCTAGAACAAGATCCTTAGAATAGTCATGTAGATTTCTTCTGCTGGTGCCTGCAACTGGGTAGGTAAATAATAAATTAGCACCCATTTCCCATAATATTCTTTGTGCAATGTAGCCTCTATAAATGTCTTCTACTCTTGACCCGCAGGTTGCAGGTAAATAAAGGAGCGGATATGCGGGAGGATGGCTGAAAGTACTTTGAGTATTGACTGGTGCGAAGCAGCCGTAGCCAAGAGCAAAAAGACCATTTTTTTTTAAGGATAGCGGGTCGTTATAGAGAAAACGGTAGATTGCATCAAAGTCACTATCTTTATCTTGAACAGAATTTCTAATAGGAGCAAAAACTGTTTCCTTTTTAGCCTTAATATTTTCTTGATTTCTTATATATTCAAGCGGAAAACCCCGAGGCCAAACTAGTTTATTCTTTTTAGCTTCTTTTAGAAAAAAGTTTAGCACATTGATAAATTTTTTCCCGGAAAGAACAATTGCTTCTAATTTTAAGTCCAAAGGAGGAGGGAAATTTTTGTCCGGAAACATATCATCGTCGCTTTCATAGATTACTTTTGCCTTATGTTTAATTGCGTATAAATATCCTGTGTTTTTTCTTGCATAGAGATTCCAGGGAAATATCCTGGAGAATTTCGGGAAGAGTTTATCTTGCAGGGAAGGTGAAAGATAATCAGCGCTGTTTAGTGACCAATTTTTTGGAGTCTTCCTGTCGCCAACAATAATTAACTTCCATCCAGGAATAGCAGAAAAGCAACGGATTTCGCTTTTCGGAGAATTAATTGTGGTAATTACAATTGCTTTATCCACCTGTTTAATTTGAACATATTATACGTTTAACATAACAAAAAACAATAGGAAGACTTTGGGTCTCTTGAAAATTGTTGGAGTCTAATATAAAATCCAAAACATGATCCCGATCATACTTCCTCAATCATGATTAATTTTAAAGATACCACTAATCTTATGGTAAGGAAGAAAAATTATCGGAATATTAAAGTATTCAATAGACTTAAACAAAGTTTTGATTATCTTAAAGAAGCTAGAGAGTTTATGATCCATGCTAAAATCCATGATTCGCTCTACGAAACTATGTTCCAGTCTGCTGCTAAAGAAATAATGGATATAGCCAAAGCTGTTAATGGAGTTGAAGATGAAACTAAAAAAAAGCTAAAGGAGATAATAAAGAGTCAAAACCATAAAGACTTTAACCATACCCAGGAAGTAGAAGCAAAATCCTGGTTAATAGAAGATGAAGCCAAAAGAAAGGAAAAGGCTTCTAAGGAGGCCATCCGATACCCTCTTTTAAAAAAACAAATGGGGCTTAACTTCTTAGATACTTCTGAAATGATTGTAGCAGATATAGGAGCTGGTCCTTTGGGAGGGGTCAGTTCAGTTATTCATTGTAGAGAGGTACATAGATTTGATCCTTTAGCAGATGCATATACAAAATATTATCCTTTAAATAATTACCATAAAGTTAAAGCAGAAGATATAGCTGCTGGTTTTGGCATCTTTGATTTGATTATTATTACTAATGCTTTAGATCACTTCGAAAAACCACTACAAGTTCTTGAAAATCTGGCTAGATATATGAAATATGGTGCTTATTTTGCTCATCTTCATGCTATTAATAATGCTTTTACCCATCCTCACGAAGGTCACGCCCACAACGTTAATCCAGAGATGTTTAGGGAATATCTTGATGCAGACTTTGAATGTGTCTGGTATTTAGACTACCAAAATGATAATCTTACCTACGGATGGCGGAAACAGCCAGCTTTTTCAGGACTTTATAGAAAGGTAACCGGTTTATAAATAATGCATTAATGGTGGCAAAATCATGAACCTAACAACACTTATCTTCAGTAAAAATAGAGCCTGTCAGCTGGAACTTCTACTGCGGAGTTTGCGCTTTAAGCTTAAGCATAATAATCTTCGAGTCATCTATACCTATGACCCGGAGTACAAAATAGCTTATGACAAGGTTATGACACTGCATCCAAATGTCGAGTTTATTTTAGAAAAAGATTTCAGAAGACAAGTTATAGATTGCATTACGGATAAATACTTATTGTTTTTAACCGACGATGAAGTAATGATCGACAGCTTCGATGAGGATTGCCCGGAATTTCTAAAGTTTCAAGCAAATGAAGATATCATATGTTTGAACCTGCGCATGGCTCGCAATTACGATTATGACTTCTTAAAAGACAAACAGGTCCCTATACCAAAGTTTAATGACGGGATGTGGGAATGGAGAAATTATCGCCATGACTGGGGGTATCCCTGGTCAGTTGGCAGCCACATATTTCGAAAAAAAGATATTTTACCTGTTTTAAAGACTATAGAGTTTTCTGGCCCCCACATGCTTGAGCGTAATCTGCGAAGGAGTTTCTATGATCAACCACTAATGATAGGCTTTGAGAAGGCAAAGATTGTGCAAATCCCAATAAACAACGTAGCGTTTAACATCCAAAGAAACAGTAAATATATTCCTGCTGCTTTTTTAAACGATAAATTTATGGATGGCTATATTATTGATCTGGATCCAATTATCAAGCAGGTGAAAAAAACCAGGTCGTACTTTATGCCAATGGATTTTAAATGGATAAAAGTATGAGCTGTCGTCAGTAACTTATCCGATTTAAGTTTATTCCATAACTAAACGAACTAATTAGTCGTAGGACACTCTTGAAAAATAATAGGTGTCAACATATAATCGCAGAATGCTCTCGATGTAATTACGTCTTCGCGATGCATAACATCATATGATAAATCCTAAAGATACTCTTGACATTTCACTTGATTTTGTCTATATAGATAGAGATCATTCTTAGGAGCATAGTATGCATATATGAACACTACAGTAATCTACTATACATCAAATGGAAATCTCCCCCTTATTTCTGTTTCTCAAAAACCAATAGATTTTGGCAAAAATATTTGCGTAAGTATTAAATCAGGGCATAGCATGCACGGTAGCC
>CAYICZ010000007.1:0-44543 GCA_964362195.1 uncultured Gammaproteobacteria bacterium
GCAGTTTCCAAAGGTTCGGGAATGGATGCAGAAAACACTGGAGTTTGGTTATGAAAAAGGATATGTGGAAACGCTTTGGGGCAGGAAAAGATATATCCCGGAGTTAAAAATTGCCAACCACATGGTAAAAGCAGCTGGTGAGCGGGCAGCCATAAACCATCCGGTGCAAGGGACAGCGGCAGATATGATTAAAAAAGCCATGGTGGAAATTTCTCATGTCATTGCGAGCGCAGCGAAGCAATCCAGTTCTTGTCAAATGATCTTGCAGGTGCATGATGAGTTGTTATTTGAATGTGATCCAAAAAATGTGGAGGAAGTGGCCAAAATGGTGAAAGATAAAATGGAAAATGCTTTAAAACTTTCAGTGCCTGTAGTAGTAGATCTAAAAGTAGGCCCCAACTGGGGAGAGATGAAGCCTATAGAAACTTGACTTCTTCTTCTTCTATTATGATGCCATCATGGAAAAACTCCATAGTGGGTTCGGTATATGGGAAATTAGGAAAGGAGACCCTTTAAAGAGAAGGATTGTTAATGCTGTAATTAGAGAAGATCAGCTTCCTCTATATAAACAAGCTGCCCAAAACACAGGTTTTGAGTTGATAGTTATGGTCGAAAAAAAATCAGCGTTACCCACTAAGTTTGAGAATTGTGCCAATAGCAACAGGCGATCTTGGCATTCAAATAATCAAACCAAAAGACCAACAAGATCATCAAGCTTTTTGGACAGAACATAACAGATTAGAAGCAGAACAAAACTCCCCAAAATAGACAAAAAGTTCACGATCGCAAATATTTGTCCGTGGTAAACTTGAGTAAGTGGATATAAAGATTATCAGAAAAAAGGTTAAGGAAGAGGAATATGATCTTTCTTCTTATGCACATCAGGAAAGACAAGCTGAACAGATCACCACAGAAGAGATAGAGAAAACCCTTCTTAAAGGTAGTATAATAGAAAAGTATTCAAAAAATCCAAGAGGTGAAAGCTGTCTGGTAGCAAGTAAAAAATTGCATGTAGTTTGTGGTTTTAGAGGTAAGCGGTTGTTGATTATAACAGTCTACAAACCAAAGTCACCTACTTGGATAAATTGGAAAACCAGAAGTAAGGAGATTAAAGACCGTGTCTAAATGTCATTTTTGTAAAGGAAAAACTAAAATAAAAAATGTTGATGTTGATTTCAGATGGGGGGATAAGCTTTTTGTGGTCCAGGATGTGCCTGTGGAGATTTGCACTCAGTGTGGTGAAAGATATTATTCAGCTGAAGTTTCTAAAAAACTTGATGATTTAGTTAAGGATAAAGCTAAGAAACCTCAAAATACCCTGGAAGTGCCCATTTTTAACTGGCAGTAATAGTTGATTTAAAAACGAGGCCCCAATTGGGGAGAAATGAAGAAGTTAGTGGTATACTTTCCAGTATGAAAACATTAATCACCCATATTAACCCCCATCTAGATGATGTTTTTGCCATCTGGTTGCTTAAAAAATATGATCCAAAATACCAAGATTTTGAAGTGGATTTTATTTCAGCAACACATGATGTAGGTCATGAGGAAACTGAAGATAAGGTATTTGTGGGAACTGGGGGGGGGAAGTTTGATGAGCACAAAGAAGGATTAGCAACCTGTGCAGGTAGCTTGGTATTCGATTATCTGAAGGGAGAAGGGTTATTGCCAAAAGATGAACTGGAAGTAAAGGCCTTGGAGGACATGGTGGAATGGAACAGGTTAATTGATATGGGGAAAATGAAGGTTAAAGCTTGGGAAGAGTTTGAGGTGGCCTCATTTTTAAGGCCTTTGGATGCCTCTCAAGAAAGTTCGGAGAAGGCGGTCGAGCTGTGAAAAGAGATTTTAGAGGGGATTTTGGCAGTATTAAAAAGGAAACAACAATCAATCAAGGACTGGGAGAGTAGAGTGGAGTTTACATCAAGCTTTGGTAAATCTTTTGGGGTTGTATCAGAAACAATCAACCGGGAATTTTGCCGGCAAAAAGGTGGGGATTTGTTTGTCATGTATGATCCCAAGCATGAAAGTTGCCAATTTTTTACCCCTTCATTTGAGATAGATTTGGAACCGATTTATCAAAAAGTTAAGAAACTGGATCCGGAGGCCAGTTGGTTCCTGCACCAGTCTCACCATATGGTAATTTGTGGCTCCGGTTCCGCTCCGGATTTTAAAAAAACCAAACTTAGCTTTGAAGAGCTTATTGAAGTGGCTAAATCTATTTAGATATACTGGATTTGTGAACTGGGGACTTATCTTCAATATTCTGATCAGATTATCTATCCTTTATTTTTTGGGGGAGGTAATCTTAAATCCGGATGATATAAGGTTTGCCGGTAAGGCTATTCCGATTAGGAATTTAATTATTGTGTTATCTTTAAGTTTACTTTTTCCTGTTTTATATTTCTGGAAAAGGAAATGGAAATGGTTCGACTTCGCTCAGTACAAGTACCCCTTCTGGCTGGATAATTTGTATTTGTCTATTTTTTGGCTGGATATGGCAGGGAATTCTTTTAATTTATATGACAGCTTTTTCTATTTTGATTTAATCCCGCATTTTCATGGCACAGGAGCAATCGCTACAGTCTTTTTGGGAGCCTTTGGTATGAGTTTTTGGAGTGGAGTAGGCCTGGGAAATATAATCCACATGCTACTTGAGGCTCAAGAATATTACACAGATGTATTTTTAGGAACTCATAATGTCAGAGGGGTATTTGATGTGGTCAATGATTTAGTAGTTGGTGTAATAGGCACTATACTTTACGGATTAATTTATCTTTGGTTTATTAAGTGGAGGAAAAGATGAAGTGGAAACAGTATTTACTCCCTCTACTTTTAGTAATCTTAATAACTGGTCTTCTTTTTCAAAAGCAACTCTCAACTCACCTAAAAATTATTCTCTTTATTTCTGAACAATTCCCCCAAATTCCAGTTAAGCCTTTGGGTCTTTTAACTCCTAATCCTGAACACAACAGAGTGGAGTTTGAAACCAGCAATGGCAAAGTGGTGGCAGATTTGTTTATACCTAGATCGAATAACACAAAATCTGCTTTGATCGTGGCTATGGGTATTAAAACTGCCGAAGACGATAAACCTTTGATCTTACACTTTGCAGATTCTCTAGCCAGACTTGGGTATGTGGTATTTTGGCCAAGGCTTCAAGCTTTAGATCAAGGACAAGCTTTGCCTGAAGAACCGGAAACATTTATCAAAGCCTTTGAGTATTTAGAAAAAGAAGCTTCCGTAAATTCAGACAGGATATCTTATATGGGTTTTTCTGTTGGTTCGTCAACAGCATATGTGGCAGCTTCAGACCCAGAAATTTCTGATCAGGTTCATGGACTGGTCTTTTTTGGGGGACATTTTGATGTCTTTGAATATTTATCAAATTTGGCTTCTAAAACTTATCAGGCTAATGGGCAGAGGGTGGAGTGGAATGTTTCAGATGATGCCAGAAATCATGCCAAAGCTTTACTGGAAGCAAAGCAGGCAAACCAGATGGTGAAAATTTTTGATGCCACAAGTTCGGCCGAGGTTGAGAAAGTTTTAGATTTGGTTCCAAAACAGGAGGTGAATGCATTAGAAAAGTATAGTCCAAAAGAAAAGCTCAATCAATTTAAAGCATCAATCTTTATCCTGCATGATAAATCAGATACGTACGTGCCTTATGTGGAATCAGTCAAGTTATACCAGGCCCTACCCAAAGAGCAGCTGGGAGCCTATCATATCAGTGATCTTTTTGAACATGTTCAACCAAATAGGTCAATCAAACTTGAGGAACTTGTCAAACTATATGGATTTTTGTATAAAGTACTAAATTTTCTTTAAAGCACCCGGATTTTTTGGATCTTCATGAGAAGCTGTAATGAAAGAAAAATTGGACAAGCGCACAATTTTCATGTTCAGATGATATCATATAGAAGATGAAAGTAGCACTGGCTCATGATTATCTAAGGGAGTATGGGGGAGCTGAGCGGGTTTTGGAGGCTTTGGCAGAGATATTTCCAGATGCTCCTGTTTACACTTTTTATGTAAATTTAGAAAGTATGGGTGAGAATGGGAAAAGGTTTAAAAATTGGGATATCAGGCCATCATGGTTTCAAAAATTCCCATTTGCTAACAAATTATTATCTCCATTTAGAATCTTTGGCCCAATGGGGTTTGAGAGCTTTGATTTATCGCAGTATGATTTGGTAATTTCCTCCTCATCTGCAACTCATTTGGCAAAAGCAGTTATCACTAAGCCGGAAACTTTGCATATAAGTTATATCCACACTCCGCCCAGGTTTTTATATGGATATGTCACGAGCTTTAATTATAAAAAGCACTGGTGGACTCGCCTTGGTGGAGAAATTATTAATCATTTTATGCGGATTTATGATTTTGAAGTTAGCCAGAGGCCGGATATTTTAGTAGCCAACTCTAAAAATGTTGCTCAAAGAATTAAAAAGTTTTACAGAAGAGATAGCGTGGTGATTTATCCTCCCGTAGATCTTTCTGAAATTAGATTACAAAAGAAAAAGCAAGATTATTTCTTGGTTTTAAATAGATTAGTTAGAGGTAAGGGAACAGAAGTTATTGTGGAAGCATGTTCAAAATTAGGATTGGCTTTAAAAGTAGCCGGAACAGGTCCGGAACTGGAAACTTTAAAAAGTAAAGCCGGGAAAAATGTGCAGTTTTTGGGATGGGTATCAGATAGTGAAAGAGTTAAACTACTCCAAGATGCTGAAGCTTTAATTGTAGCTTCAGAAGATGAAGATTTTGGGATTACCTCAATTGAAGCTCAAGCCGCAGGAACTCCGGTGATTGCCCCGGCATCTGGTGGGTTTTTAGAAAGTGTGGTAGATGGAAAGACTGGTCTGCTGTATGGTGGCCCAGGGATGGTGAATGCAGAGGAATTAGTCAGGGTATTAAAGGAATTCAGGGAAGAGGAATTTAAGGGGGAAGATTTGCGCAAAAATGCAGAAAAATTCTCTAAAGAAAGATTTAAAAAGGAAATTCTCCACTTGACTAATATATCAAATTTGATATAATTAAAATGGAATTTGAAATTGAATTTTATAAAGATATCAATGGTGACAGCCCGATAGAAGAGTTTTTGGATGAGCTTGAAATAAAAAATGCCCTTCTTTTTGATCAAACTTTGAGAGGATTTAAAAAGTTAGAAAACAGAGTCTATCATAAAGAACCTTTATCAAAATATCTTGAGCCTGGATTGTGGGAACTAAGAATTAAATCAGGAAATGACACCTTAAGAGTTATTTATACTTTTAAGAAAGGTCAGATAATTATTTTTTTGCATATATTTATAAAAAAGCAACAAAAAACGCCAACTAAAGAGTTAGAGGAAACAAGAAAAAGATTAAAAGATCTAAAAATGAGGGAGATAATATGAACAAACGAAAAGACGATTTAAATAAATATATTGAAAAAGCACTCAAAAGAAATTCTTCTTTAAAAGAAAGATTTGAGAAAGCAGATCAGGCATGGGATATTGCTTTTCAAATTAGTAACTTGAGAGAAAAAGTAGGACTAACTCAAAAACAGTTAGCTGATCTTGTGGGAACTAAGCAGTCTAATATTGCCAGATTAGAATCAGCAGATTATACAAGTTATACTCAAAAGACCTTAGAAAAAATTGCCAAGGCATTAAAAGCCAGAGTTGAAGTAAAGGTTGTTCCGCTAGATTCCCCTAAATCCGCTCAAATATAAAAGAAAGATTTAAAAAAGAAATTTTGGAGCTGGTTGACAGGAACCTAAAATGATGTATAATAGTGATGTATGCAAAACATAAGAACACAAATTTATTTACCTTCTGATTTACGTCAGGAAATAGATAAACAACTTCACCTTACAGGAGAAAGTCTGGCAGAATATTTGCGTAAAGCAGCAGAGCAACGACTGAAAGCGGGAAAGAAGAAAAAAACTGAGCTAAATAAATTGGCAGATCTTCTGGGATCTGTGAGTAAAGAAGAAAGTGGGTGGAAAGGTATAAATGTTATTAAATGGCAGAGAGAGATTAGGAAAGACCGTAAAATTTTTAAATGATATTAGCTGATACCAATGTTTTAATTCAAGCTATCTTAGGAGAAGAACCTGATAAAAGCTTATTAGATAAAGCTATTAAGAATAAACAACTAATATTTTCTGTTATTTCTATTGGTGAATTTTTGGCTCAAGCATCCTCAAAAGAGGAACAGGTAATAGAAGAATTAATAAATAATTTCCCGGTATTATTAGTAGATTTGGAAACAGCGAGAATGGCTGCTAAATATAGAAAGCAATTTTTAAAGACTAAGCGGACACATTTACTAGACTGTTTTCTGGCTGCGCAGGCTAAACTAAACGATTTAACCTTAGTTACACACAACAAATCTGATTTTCCAATGAAAGATATTAAAGTTATTAGTCCTTAAAAATATGGATCAGGTTAAGAAATATATTACCAGGGCAACTGAGCTAACTGCTATTTCTGTTTCCAGACTTATTAAAGAAAAAGGATTTACCCCGCAAGATTTATTAACAGAAGAAGAATCCATCAAAAGGGAAAAGCTGATTGATCAAGCTGGAGTGGATGCAATGGCAACAGCATTGACAGATATTCCATTTACCATGGAAATTGTGGGGTCTGAGGGAAGAAAACATATTCATCAATATGGAGAAGCATTACCTACTTTAATGGGTACTTTTGGATCAGGCCCCCCTAAACTGGACATGGTTAATGATGTGGTAGAAGGATCAAAAGCTGCCAAGCTAAATTCCCCTGGAGCTGTTTCTGTGATTGCAGTTTCTTCCCATAAAGGCTTAATGGCAACCCCTGATGATATTGATTATATGGATAAGCTGTTTGGCCCGCCGCAACTTAAAGGTAGGATTTCCATACGGAATCCTGTTGAAGAAAATCTGGCTGAGGTAGTGGATACATTTAAGGTAGAGCCAAATAAAATAAATGTAGTAATTATGGATCGGGATAGAAATGCCCGTTATATTAATGCCTGCCAGAAATTCGGGGTTAATTTAATTTTAATTAAAGCCGGGGATTTTATGCCAAGTATTTTATGTTTCATGGATCCCAAGCAACACGACAAGGGGATACATCTGATTATAGGAAGCGGGGGATTTGAAGAAGGGGTGATGGCTGCTGTGGCAGGGAAAGCATTAGGTGCTCATGTTGAGGCTAGAGGGTGGTCTCCTGATCCACAAATTCATAAAAAGTATGAAAAAGTCTGGTCAGTTGATGATCTGGTTTCCGGAAAATTGGATGATTGTTTAGTTTCAATTACTGCTATAACTCATGAGAATAAATGGTTTGACCTTGCTCCTTTTACAACCTTGACAGTTAGCAAAAGCGGTGTAAAGATAAGTAAACAAATTCATCATTAATGGATATTCAAGTTTTAAAATCTAGCGCTCAAGCCATGACGGTTTCCCCAAAAGGGCTTTTGGCAGCAGATGAATCTACCAAAACCATCCAAAAAAGGTTTGATGCAAATGGGATTGAATGTAGCGAGGAATCAAGACTTGCTTACAGACAGATGCTTTTTACCACTCCCGGAGTTGAAGAATTTTTATCAGGAATTATTTTATTTGATGAAACCATCAGGCAAAAAACTACAGATGGTGTAGAAATTCCTAAGCTTTTAGAGAGTAAAGGAATAATACCCGGGATAAAGGTGGATAAGGGTACTTGGGCGTTGCCGAATTTCCCCGGAGAAAAAGTAGCAGAAGGATTGGATGGATTGCGAGATAGGTTAACAGAGTATAAAGAGATGGGGGCGAAATTTGCCAAATTCAGGGCCACAATTGCAATCGGGGATGGAATTCCAACAGACACATGCATTGAGACAAATGCTGAAGTTTTAGCCAGGTATGCCTCCCTTTGTCAGGAGCAGGATATAGTGCCTATTGTAGAGCCGGAAGTGTTATTAGATGGGGACCATACTATAGAACAATGCTTTGAGACCCAAGTCAGAACTTTAAAAATGGTTTTTGAAAGAATTAAAGCTCACAAAGTAGTTTTGGAAGGAATGATCTTAAAACCCAGCATGGTTTTATCCGGAAAAGATTGCCCCACTCAAGTTGATGCAAAGACAGTGGCAAAAATGACAGTAGATGCACTAAAGCAGTCAGTTCCTGCTGAAGTTGGAGGAATTGCATTTTTATCAGGAGGCCAATCTGATGAATCATCAATTGCCAATCTTTTGGAAATCAGCAAGATAGGTGGTCCCTGGCCGCTGACTTTTTCCTATTCCAGAGGGTTGCAAAATGCTCCCATGAAAATCTGGAATGGAAAAGCAGAAAATATCAAAGCTGCCCAGGATGAATTTTATAAAAGATGTAAAGCAGTCTCTTTAGCCCGTTCCGGCAAACTCTCCTAATTACTGTTAAAATAACTTCATGGAAGCCATAATTTTTGCTTTAGTTTCTTATATAGGTTGGGGAGTAGGAGATATCTTTAATGTGTTCGTAGCTAGAAAACTTGGGGCTTATTCGACCTCTTTTTTGTTTACTTTAGGAATGCTTTTAATCAGTATATTTTATGGCCCCTTCGTATTAGCTGATTTAAAAAATTTAACCACTGAAATTTTACTTTTGAATCTATCCTTAGGTTTGTTATTGGCTATTGCAGCTCTCTGTTTTAATAAAGGCATTCAAATTGGTAACCCTTCTTTAGTGGGTACCATAGCTTCTTCCTTTGCAGCTTTGGTGGTAGTTTTTTCGATTATTTTTTTAGGAGAAAGAGTTAATGGCAATCAACTGTTTGCCATAGTGATTATCTTTACAGGGATAATATTAGCTTCATTAAACTTCGCTGCTTTAAAGAGAGAAAAGAATCTAATCAATAAGGGGGTATTGTTTGCTTTAGCAGCCATGCTACTTTGGGGTTTGTATTTTACCTTTATTAAAATTCCTATTAGGGAAATTGGTTGGTTTTGGCCTAGCGTAATTTCTTCATTCTCCACGTTAGTTTTGCTAAGTCTTGTTCGACTTAGAGGGGTGAGGTTAGTAAAACCTAAAGAGAATAAAACATTAATTTATTTAATTTTGACAATAATTACAGTTAAGAGTGCAGAACTCTCCTTCAATTATGCTTTAAGTAAAGGATTAACAGTAGTAGTAGCTCCCATTGCAGGATCATATGCCACCTTGTTTGTAGTGTTGGCTTTCTTTATTTTTAAAGATCCAATTACCAGACAGCAAATTTTAGGAATTATTACTACCTTAATAGGTATTGTGTTGCTTTCTATATTTAGTGTATAACCCTATTTATGCCAGAGTTGCCAGAAGTTGAAACTATTAAGTTAGGTCTACAAAAGAAAATTGTTGGACTAAAAATCACCAAAATCCAGATAAATTCTGCTAAATCTTTTATTGGAAACCCTAATTTAGTGCAGGGTCAAAAAGTACTCAATATATGGAGAAGGGCTAAGATATTAGGCATAGAATTGGATGATATTACTTTGCTTTTTCATCTTAAGATGAGCGGGCAATTAATCTATGATAATGGGAAACGTTTTATTGGCGGACACCCTACACCGGACATGATTGGTCAGATGCCAAACACTCATACCAGAGTAATTTTTGAATTTTCTAATGGTTCAAAGCTTTACTTTAACGACCAACGCCGTTTCGGCTGGGTGAAAGTAGTGAACAGTGAACAGGTTACAGGTGACAGTTCACTCAAAAATTTGGGACCGGAGCCGCTGGAAAAAGAATTTAGCTGGGAAATTCTTAAAACTAATTTACTAAAACATAAATCTATGCCTGTAAAAGTAGCAATTATGGATCAATCAGTTGTTTCCGGAGTTGGGAATATTTATGCCAACGAGGCATGTTTTGATGCTAAGTTAGATCCTAGAGCTAAGAGTTTAGAGCTTAGTGATGAGCAATTTAAGAAATTACATTTGGGAATAATTAAAGCCTTGCTAGATGGGATAAAGTATGGAGGAGCAACCAGAGCTCATTTTGTGGATGCTGAAGGTCACAAAGGCTACTTTTTAGATTATGCCAAGGTTTACTGGAGAGATAAACATCCCTGCAAAGTTTGTGGCAGCGAGATTAAAAAAATCACTTTAGGTGGCCGCGGCACATACTTTTGCCCCAAATGCCAAAAAAGCATATAATCTTACCTATGGCTGAAAAAGCATCATATTCCTCGGTGGTTTCCAACAGGGGATTTTTAAACCTTTGGATCAATCAAATTTTAGTCCAGCTGTCCTACAACGCTTTAAATTTTACCCTGATAATCTGGGTTTTTAAGCTAACAGACTCAACTACTGCAGTTTCCGCTTTACTTTTTGCAGTATATCTGCCGGCAGTAATATTCGGGCTTTTTAGCGGAGTTTTAGTTGATTTAATTGATAAGAAAAAGATCATCATGATGATAGATTTCTTGCTGGCCCTGTCTTTTTTCAGTTTAATTTTTACAAAAACAAGTTATCCGGCTATTTTAATGACAGCTTTTTTTGTTAATGCCTTGAGCCAATTTTATGCTCCGGCAGAAGCATCAGCCATTCCTTTGATTGTTAAAAGGATTCAGTTGATTACAGCTAATTCTTTATTTTCAGCTACACTTTATACCAGTTTTCTATTAGGGTTTGGTTTGGCCGGGCTGTTAATTGGCCATTTGGGAATTGATTTTGTGTTTGGTTTGGGCGGATTGTTTTTAACATTGGCATTTCTGTTATCATTCACATTTCCCGCTATTCAGGCTGCCACTAATTCTCAAGGCAGGAAACTATTGCTGGCAATAAAAAAAAGGAATTATAAAGAGATTTCCGAAGTGGGAATATTTGAGATAATTGAAACAATCAGCTTAATCAGGGGAAAATTGCCTGTTTTAACTTCCATTATAATTTTGGCAGGGGTACAGGCGGTGATTGCAGTTTTGGCGGTCCTTTTGCCCGCATTTTTGGAAAGGTCTTTGTATATTAAAGCCACAGATGCATCCTATATATTAATAATTCCGCTGGGATTGGGTATTGTATCAGGCGGAATAGTTTTGGGGAAAATCGGTTCAAAGATAATTAGAAGAACAGTAGTTGGCAGAGGGATACTTTTTGGAGGGTTACTGCTTTTGTTTATGGGAATTGCCCCGATTGTTTTCCCGGCCATCAGTTATTTTCATCTGCCAAAACCGTTACCATTTTTTTATCAACCACCTCTATCAGTATTGTTTATGATTTCCTCTTTTCTTTTAGGAATTGCTTTGATATCAATTTTAGTGCCTTCTCAAACTGTGTTGCAGGAAAATAGTCCTAATTCCGGTAGAGGGAAAGTTTTTGCCGTATTAGGAGTGGTTATGGCTGGATTATCCTTAATTCCGGTATTTTTGGCAGGGATTTTGGCTGATATTTTCGGGCCAACCCCCATCTTTGCCGGTATGGGAATAATAATTCTTTTGATAGGATTATTTGTTTTAAAACCCAGCCTGTTTTTTGCGAAAAAAGAACTTCCATTCAAAATGAGGGAATTTTTGGGATTAGGACATTGGGAAAAATGATTTTAAAAAGCTTAAACTTAACAAACTTCAGAAATTATTCTGCTCTTGAGTTAAATTTTGATCAAAGACCTACTATTTTTGTTGGTAACAATGCTGTTGGGAAATCCAATCTTTTGGAAAGCATTTATTTACTTTCCACCAGCAAATCCCAAAGAGTGGAAAATGAGGATGAATTGATTAAGGAAGGAGAAGAGTTTGCTAAAATTGAAGGTTTTGTGGAAAATCCGCCGGCTGGCGGAGAAACAGAGTTGCTGGTTATTTTAAACAGGGAAACAACAGATGTACATTTAGACCGTTCTACGAAAAGAAAAAAGGTTTTGGTAAATGGAATTCCCAAAAGGGTAGTGGATTTTATAGGGAATTTGCCGGCAGTTATTTTTTATCCCTCGGATATCAATATGGTAACAGGCCCACCTGCGCTAAGACGTTGGCATTTGGATTTAGCCTTGGCACAAATTGACTCTGACTACAAAAAATCTTTAAGTCAGTATGAACAATTTTTAACGTCAAGAAATAGAATTTTAAAGCGGATCCGGGAAGGACAAGGTAGAGCAGATGAGTTAAATTACTGGACAGATGAGTTAGTAGAAAAGGGTAAAGCGGTAAGCGGAAAGCGTGAAGATTTTTTTCAGTTTATAAACAGTCTGGAAACTCCTTTAGGTGAATTTAAGTTTGAATACAAACAAAGCCCAATTTCTGTGGAGAAATTAAAAGAAACAAATGGCAGAGAGGTAGCTGCAGCCCAGACTTTAATTGGACCCCACAGGGATGATTATTCTGTAGAGTTGGAAGGAAGAAATCTAGCCCATTATGGCTCCAGAGGCGAGCAAAGAACAGCCACTTTGGCTTTTAAATTAGCTCAACTTGAGTATATGGTCAAGATTTTAGGCCAAAGGCCAATTTTACTACTTGATGATGTATTTTCAGAATTGGATGCAAATCACCGGGCTCATGTTGCAGAAATAGTTAAAAAGCAGCAAACTTTAATTGCCACAGTGGAACTGGAAAATATTCCCCGGGACTTTTTAGATTCCAGTAGGATTTTAAAGGTAGAAGATGGAAAAATTATTTCTTAATTCCCCATTTGGAGGCCAGGCGGGAAAGTTCAAAGGTTACAGTTACAGCTAAAATCGTCACGATTGCTGCATAAATAAAACGGGAAAGGATACCTGAATTGGGAATTCTTGGCTCAATAAACTCCTTAACAGTAGCTTGGATAGTTTCATTCCAGGCCAAAGCAGCAGCTAAACCAAAAGCTGAGGTGGATAAGGTTACCAGCTGTTGCATTAATTCTTTATGAAATACGAATCGGGGAGGACTTTTTTTGGCCATATTGACATATTAAACTATTGTGGTTAAACTATGCAAAGATTATAAGAGCTTATGCTTAAAAGATGTATTTTTAGATTGATTTTAATAATTTAATTATCCGCCAATGGGCGGATTTTTTTTGAAAAAATATAAGCGGAACTTGAAATTAAGAAATTATGAGTATTAAAAACTTTAAAGGACGGGATATTATAGATATAAATGATTTTTCCAGAGAGGAGCTGCTTTTTATTTTAAAAACTGCACAGAAATTTGATCCCCACTTTGTCAAAAAAGACAGGTCTAATTACACCATTGCCCAGGGAAAAATTGCGGCAGTGTTATTTTTTGAACAATCCACCCGCACTGAGCAATCCTTCCGCTCAGCAGCCCAAAAAATAGGCATGGGTGTGATCGGGTTCAACGATCCTGAGTCTACAAGTATTCATAAAGGAGAGACTTTTGCTGATACCATCAGAATTATGGATGCTTATGCAGATGTGTTAATTATCAGACATCCTAAGGCCGGGGCTGCCAAAGAAGCTGCAGATGTGGCTCAAATACCGGTAATTAATGCTGGGGATGGAGCTAATCAACATCCAACTCAAACCATGCTTGATCTTTATACGATGCTAAAAGAAGCGGGTAAAATTGACGGCATCACAGTTGCTTTTATGGGAGATTTAAAATACGGCAGGACCGTGCATGCCCTTTCTGTGGCGCTATCTCATTTTAAAGTAAAACAAATTTTCATATCACATCCAACTTTGGCAATGCCTGATGAATATCTTAAGCTTTTGGAAAAAAGAAAGATAAATTTCAAGATTTTGACAAAAGCACCTGAAGATTTTAATAAAATAAATTTTCTTTACCAAACAAGAGTTCAAAAGGAAAGATTTTCGGATATGGCAGTTTATAACAAAATTAAAGATGAATTTATTTTAGGTAAAGGATTTTTAAAACAGTTAGATAAGGGAGTAAAACTTATGCACCCGCTTCCCAGAGTAAATGAGATGGTCTCAGAGCTGGATGCTCACCCAAATGCTATTTATTTTTCTCAAGCCAGAAATGGTTTATATATCAGAGAAGCGTTATTATCATTAGTTTTAGGCAGGATTTAAAAACAGAAAGATTTATTATGACAGGGAAACTGATTCTGTCCGATGGGGCAGTTTTTTTAGGGGAAAGTTTTGGAGCCCCAATTGGATCGGGGGGCGAGGTGGTTTTTAATACCGGAATGGTAGGATACCCGGAATCACTAACAGATCCTTCTTATTTTGGCCAGATTCTGGTTCTAACGTATCCTTTAATTGGAAATTATGGTGTACCTGATAAAAAGTTCTGGGAATCTAAAAAGATACAAGTTAAGGCTTTAATTGTTCAAAATTATATCGAAGATCCCTCTCATTTTGAATCTGAAAGAACTTTAGCTGCTTGGCTAAAGGCTGAGGGTATTCCGGCACTGCAGGGGATTGATACCAGGGCATTAACTGTAAAATTAAGAGAACACGGGGTAATGCTGGGAAAAATTGGAGAAGGGGAAATTTATGATCCAAATAAAGAAAATGTTTTCCCCTATGTTAGTTGTAGCAGTCCTGAAGTTTACGGACAAGGAAAGAAAAATGTTTTACTCATTGATTGCGGGGATAAGGAAAATATCATCAGGGCTTTAGTTAAAAGAGGAGTGAGGGTGACAAAAGTACCTTGGAATTTTGATCCACTTAAAGCTGAATTTAGCTTTGATGGAGTATTTATCTCAAATGGTCCAGGTGACCCGAAAATGGCCAAAGAAACTATTGAAAATACAAAAAAAATACTTTCCAAAAATATTCCGACATTCGGTATATGTTTAGGCTCACAAATTATGTGTCTTGCTGCTGGAGGAAATACTTACAAACTAAAGTTTGGTCATCGAGGTCAAAACCAACCTGTTATAGAAAGACCAACAAACAGGGCGGTTATTACCTCACAAAATCATGGGTTTGCAGTTGATATGAAAACTTTAGATAAAAATTGGGAAGAGTGGTTTGTTAATTTAAATGATGGCACAAATGAGGGCATAAGACACAAAAGTAAGCCATTTATGGCGGTTCAATTTCATCCTGAGGCAAGCCCGGGACCCACCGAAGCAGGATATCTTTTTGATGAATATATTAAGTCACTTAAGTGACTTAAGTTACTTATGAAGAAAATTTTAATTTTAGGTTCAGGAGCACTAAAAATTGGGGAGGCAGGAGAGTTTGATTACTCAGGTTCTCAGGCGCTAAAGGCTTTAAAAGAAGAAGGTGTGCAGACAGTTTTAATAAATCCAAATATAGCAACTATTCAAACCTCAAAAGATTTAGCCGACAAGATTTATTTTCTTCCTGTTACCCCTTATTTTGTGGAACAAGTGATAAAATGCGAAAAACCGGACGGGATATATCTTTCTTTTGGAGGACAAACTGCCCTGAATTGCGGACTAGCTTTGGAAAAATCAGGCGTATTTAAAAAATACGGAATAAAAGTTCTGGGAACTCCGGTTAAAAGCATAGAAATAACAGAAGATAGGGAACTATTTGCCAAAGAGCTTGAGAAAATTAATGTAAAAGTTCCCAAAGGCGGATTTGCCAAAACTCTGCATCAGGCTTTATCAATTGCTGAAAACTTAAGTTACCCTCTTTTAATTAGATCTAGTTTTTCTTTAGGCGGTTTAGGCTCTGGAATTATAAGCAGTAAAGCAGAACTTATCAAAATGGTGACCAGCGCCCTAAAGCATGCTCCTCAGATTGCTGTTGAGGAATATTTGAAACACTGGAAAGAAATTGAATATGAGGTGGTACGAGACAGAACTGGCAACAAGATTACTGTTTGTAATATGGAAAATTTAGACCCGCTGGGAATTCATACAGGAGAATCAATTGTAGTTGCTCCTTCCCAAACTTTAAATAATTATCAGTATCATATGTTAAGAAAAACAGCGCTAAAAGTTATTGAACACTTAGGGATCGTGGGGGAGTGTAATATTCAATATGCTCTGAATCCCAAAAATAATGACTACCGGGTGATTGAGGTAAATGCCAGGTTGTCTCGTTCATCTGCACTGGCTTCCAAAGCCACAGGTTATCCGCTGGCATACATTGCTGCCAAAATTGGCCTGGGATATAACCTGCCAGATCTTAAAAACTCAGTTACACTTTCTACTTCTGCATTTTTTGAACCGGCTTTGGATTATATTGTAGTAAAAATTCCCAGATGGGATTTGCAAAAGTTTATGGGTGCCAAAGAGCAAATCGGTTCTGAGATGAAATCAGTGGGGGAGGTGATGGCCATCGGAAGAAGTTTTCCAGAAACTTTGCAAAAAGCCATCAGGATGCTGGAAACCGGCCAGGATGGATTATTAGGTGATGGTATAGATGATACAAAGCTTCTGCCAACAACTGAGCGGGTTTTTGTCATTGCCCGGAGATTTTTAAAAGGAGAATCTGTTGAAAGTATATATACTCAAACAGGAATTGATCCCTGGTTTTTGTATCAAATTAAAGAGATTGTAGATTTTGAAAAAGAATTACCAGGACAAAAAATATCTCCAAAACTTGTATTATCAGCTAAAAAGCTGGGGTTTTCAGATAAAGTAATTGCAAAGGCTTTTAATACAACAGATGAAAAAATAAGAGAGTTTAGAAAAAAGCACGGCATTACCCCCAAAGTTAAACATATTGATACATTAGCTGCCGAGTACCCGGCCAAAACAAACTATTTATATTTGACATATCATGCTGATGAATCTGAAATAAATCTCAAATCTCAAACTCCCCTTCGGGGACCCGCTGTCAAATCTAAAAAAGCAATTGTCCTGGGGAGCGGTCCATATAGGATTGGCTCATCTGTGGAATTTGACTGGTGCGCTGTGACAGCTGCAAAAACTCTGAGGAATGCCGGAGTTGAAACTATTATTATGAATTGTAATCCGGAAACAGTCTCCACAGATTTTGATAATGCTGATAAGTTATATTTTGAAGAACTAACTTGTGAGCGGGTTTTTGATATTTATGATATTGAAGTAAATGCCAGTCTGGTATTGGGTTTTGGCGGACAAGTCCCCAGTAATTTAGCTTTAAAGTGTTTTAAAGCCAATTTATCGATTCTTGGCACTTCTCCTTTGTCGATTGACAGGGCAGAGGATAGGAATAAATTCTCCAGGCTTTGCGATAAACTTAAGATTAAACAAGCTTCATGGCAAAGTTTACAAAGGATTGATGAAGCAGTTATCTTTGCCAAAAAAATCGGTTATCCTGTTTTAATCAGGCCTTCATATGTGCTGTCAGGTTCTGCTATGAATGTGGCCTATTCTTCGGGTGATCTTAAAAAGTATTTGCAGGAAGCATCCAATGTTTCAAGCGAACACCCGGTTGTGATCTCCAAATTTATTGAAGGGGCAAAAGAAATCGAGATTGATGGTGTTGGGATGGATGGAGAGTTGTTGATTTATGCCATCTCAGAACATGTTGAAAATGCCGGAGTCCATTCAGGTGATTCAACTATAGTTTTGCCGCCGCAGAGGCTTTATTTAGAAACTGTCAGGAAGATCAAAGATACTACCAAAAAAATTATTAAAGAATTAAATATTTCCGGACCTTTTAACATCCAGTTTTTAGCCAAAGAAAATAAAATATTAGTAATTGAGCTAAACCTTAGGGCATCCAGGTCTTTTCCTTTTGTTTCCAAAGTAACAGGCTATAATTTTGTGGAAATGGCCACCAAAGTCATGCTGGGTGAGAAGATTTCCGGAGAATTTAAAACCCTGGATTTAGATTATGTGGCTGTTAAAGCACCTCAGTTTTCTTTTAACAGGATCAAAGGGGCTGATCCAAGGCTTCGGGTGGAGATGTCTTCAACCGGGGAGGTGGCTTGTTTTGGGGAGGACTTGCAGGAGGCATATCTTAAAGCATTAATGTCAACCGGCTTTAAAATCCCCAAAAAGGCAGTCTTCCTTTCAATAGGAGGTCATAAAAATAAACTGGATTTGTTAATTGCTGCTAAAAAACTCATCCAGTTGGGTCTTGTTATTTATGCCACAGAACATACCTCTAAGTTTTTAAAAGAATCAGGTATTAAAAATTTAAGGGTCTATAAAATTTCAGAAAAAAAGCAGCCTTCGGTTTTAAATCTTTTAAGCACAGGTAAAGTGGATTTGGCAATCAATATATCTGAAGGGCCATCAAGGGAAGGGGAAACTGCAGGGTATATAATCAGAAGAAGTTGTATTGATTTAGGAATTCCACTTGTGACTAATTTACAATCAGCAGAACTTCTAATATCTGCACTTACTAATAAAAAAATAGAGGACTTACAAATCAAATCCTGGGATGAATATGTAACCTAGAATTTTTGCGGGAAATATGCGAGAATAGGGAAATGTTTGTTCCCAAATACTCAATTACCAACAGAATACTTAAATCCATAGGTATTACTGAGGCTGCAAGAGAAGTAATAATGAATGCTCCATTAGTTCCTGCCTGGGAAGCCAAGTTTAGAAAAGAGGCCATGGAGCGGACTGTCCATCATGGAACTCATCTGGAAGGAAATGCCCTGTCAGAGGAGGAGGTAAGAGATGTTTTGGATGGACAGGAAGTTGTGGCCCGCGACCGGGATGTGCAGGAAGTTATAAATTACAGGAATGTTTTAAGCTTCATAGATAGCGTGCAGCTGCAAATTGGTCAGAGTGGTTCATATAATTTTACCTTAGAGACAATTTTAGAAATTCACAGACTAACAACAGATAAAATCCTGCCTGAAGAATCCTCAGGAAAGTTTAGACTTAGGCAAGTTGTTATAAGAAACACAAAAACCGGCCAGATTTCCTATACTCCTCCTCCTGCTGTTGAAGTGCCGTATTTAATGGAGGATCTGGTTTCCTGGATTAACTCGGATGAGTGCAAACAGATTCATCCAATACTTAAAGCAGGGATTATTCATTATGAGATTGCCAGGATCCATCCATATGTAGATGGAAACGGCAGGGTGGCCAGGGCTGTTGCAACGCTGGTGATGTTTTTGGATGGATATGATATCAGGAAATTTTTCTCATTTGAAGAATATTTTGACGAAAGCCCTATGCAATATTATTTAACCTTGCAAGCAGTTTCAAATCAGCTGGTGCTGGATACCCATGAGAGGGATTTAACTCCCTGGCTGGAGTATTTTACCCAAGGTGTGGCAATTGAGCTAAACAGGGTTAAGGAAAAAGTCCAGAGAATCTCTATTGATGCAAAAATTAAAGATAAATTAGGAGGGCAGGTTATGTTAAATGAGAGGCAGATGATGATTATGGAATATATTCACCGGCATAAAGGTTTGTCCAATAAAGACTTCAGGAAAATTTTCCCGGATTTTTCAGATGATACGGTTTTAAGAGAGCTTAAATTCTTAAGGCAAAAAGGACTGGTTAAAAAATCCGGCGGCACCAAAAAAGCTATTTATGTACTAAAATAACTCTATTTTGGAGGTAAGGTTTTATATTTAACAGTAACACCATTTCTACCTTGATTTTGCTCCAATACCCCTATTCTACCCACGGAGTCCATAAAAGCAGTTTTGTTTCTTCCTGATGCTTTAGCAAAATACATGGCCTCATCTGCACCTTTTCTGACCCACTCAATCAGGCCATCATTTCCCAAAAATGCTAGGGAAGTGATATTGCCATGGTTAACATTTTCTGGCATTTGAGCGACACCTATACTGACTGTTTGGCTATAACCTTCCAGTTTGTCAACAGTCTTGCTTTCGACAGCTTTTCTGACCCGTTCGGCAACACCAATGGCGTTATGAAGATTAATTTCAGTTAAAAAGACCACTATTTCTTCCCCACCATACCGATAGACGAGGTCATCTGGGCGCGTAGTATCAGTAATAATCTCTGATGCCTCTTTTAGCACTCGGTCGCCAAAGGCATGCAACCCTCGGGCTTTTTCCTCATTTGTCTTTGTGAAGTTGTCAAAGTCTATAAACAATATAGAACCGATGGAGGTATTTCCGCCTACCTTCTTTCCTTCCAGACTTCTCCTAAACTTACGCAGAAATCTGTCAAACTCTAGCTCGAAGCCCCTTCGATTTAAAAGTCCTGTTAGTGAATCTCTCTGGCTAACCCGTTCCGAGGCTTGTTTTTCTAAAGCTAGTTGAGTTGCCAACTTTGGTGCTCTAGTTGGATCAGCAAGCACCTCTTGAATTGCTGCGAGATATGCTGCAGTAGCTTGTTTTAACGCTTCCTCCTCAGAAGTAGGCTGTTCATGTTGTTCCATGGGTTCAGATATTCCTTTAAGGGTAACTTATAGCAGCGTATTTTACAATATGTATTGAATCTATTACAATCCAGGTATGAATTTTGTTATGGGAGGATTATTAAAATATGGAAGATGAGCCAAGACAAACAGGAGGTGTATTTCTTTTAGGAGAACTCCCATCAAGACAGGTCAATTTATGCACCGATCCAACTAATTGCTTTGGCTATATTTTAGGAGAAAAAGGTAAAGTAGACGCAGAAACATTTTTAGAATTACTAACTCAAAGGGGCTATATCGATACAATCAAACCAGCTGATGAGGATATTGTTTTATATGGAAAAGATGATCGTTTACTTCATGCTGGTATCTTTAGAGAAGGGATGGTAGATTCAAAGTTTGGGGATGATCCTATGGTGTTGCGACATACCCTTTCGCATAGCGTTATACAACAATACGGAGAAGTAATAAGGATTTTAACAAGAAGGAGTTCTTAGTTTTTATGACCTTTGCAAAGTTAGCGCAGTATTTTGAAAGATTAGAAGAAACATCTTCCAGACTTATTTTAATTGATATTTTATCCCAGCTTTTTGATGAAGTGAAGGCTGATGAAATAGGACAGGTTGTTTATTTGCTTCAGGGTAGAGTTGCCCCGTTTTATGAACCAATAGAAATTGGTATGAGTGAAAAATTAGTGGCTGCTTCTTTAGCCAGGGCATATGGAGTTACGAAAGAGCAAATTTTAAAAGAGTTTGGGAAGTTAGGGGATTTAGGGTTGGTCGCGCAGCGACTAAGTGCAAAGGGAAAAGTGCAAAGTGCAAAGTTGAGTGTGGAAGAGGTTTTTAAGACACTGACTGAGATTGCAAAGACATCCGGTGAGGGGACTGTTGAAAAGAAAGTTTCCATGCTGGCTGGGCTTTTGCAAAAAGTAGATGGGGTAGGGGCAAAACATTTGGTCAGGATTCCTATCGGTGTTTCAAGATTAGGTATTGGAGATCCGACTATTTTAGATGGCTTTGCCCAATCTAAATTAGGAGACAGAAAGAAGAGAAAAGAATTAGAAGGAGCATACAACAGGATTTCTGATTTAGGTTTAATTGGGGAGGTTTTATGGAGTAAGGGACTTCGGGGAGTTCAGGGTCTGGATATAACTGTGGGTCGGCCAATACGCTCACAGCTGGCAGAAAGATTGCCTGACCCTAAAACTATTCTGGAAAAGTTTGGAGGCGCGGCTCATATTCAACAAAAATTTGATGGATTTAGGGTACAAATTCATAAAGACGGGGATAAAGTCAGATTATTCTCCAGAAATCTGGAGGAAACAACACCCATGTTTCCGGAAATTATCAAAGGAGTTCTATCCCAAGTAAAAGCAAAATCCGCAATTTTAGATTCGGAAGCTTTGGCTTTTAACCCCGAGTCTGAAGAATTTTTACCCTTTCAGGAAACTACCAAACGCCGCCGCAAATATGATATTGAGGCCATGGCAGCCAAATTACCTTTGAAAGCTTTTGTTTTTGACATTATGTATTTGAATGGAAAATCCTTGATGGATTTGCCTCTGGAAGCTAGAATCAAGAAGCTAGAATCAAGCGTAAAAGGTGATGAAGTACTGATTTCACAGCCAGGGGAAATTACAGATTCGCCTGACCGGATACAGGAACTGTTTGATGATGCACTAACCAAAGGATTGGAAGGATTAATTGTTAAAAGGCCTGATAGCAAATATGAGGCTGGAGGAAGAAATTTTAACTGGGTGAAGTTAAAGAGACATTCAAACGGGGAATTGCAGGATACAATTGATTGTGTGATTTTAGGATATATTTTTGGCAAGGGAAAAAGATCCAGCTTTGGAGCAGGAGCACTACTTGTTGGTGTTTACGATGAGTCTAAAGACGAATTCGTCACGGTTTCTAAAATCGGCACAGGTTTAACAGATGAAGAGTGGAGAGAAATTCATAAAAGATCAGATAAAATAAAAGTTGATCATAAACCAGCAAGGGTTAACTCGATCATGACTCCATCTGTCTGGATTGAACCAAAAATTGTGATAGAAGTTTTGGCAGATGAGATTACTAAAAGTCCAACTCACAGCGCCCAGTATGCTCTAAGATTCCCCAGGTTAGTCAAATTCCGTGAAGCAGACAAAAAAGCAGAAGATGCAACAACTGTAAAAGAGCTGATTGAGATGTATAAGTTGCAGTTTAAGAAATAAGCATATAATTAAAATAGCGTGATAAATATTAAACCAATATCCTCTATAAATAAAGCAAAAGGCCATGTTTTGCTAGCGCTTCTATTAGCAATTGTAATCAGTGGGTTGAGTGGATTTTACATTGGTAAAAACTATAACAGCATAAAACAAAAAATAACTAGACAAGAGATAAGTGAGAATAGTAGTCTGACACAAACTAAAACTGAGGTAATTCTTTCACCTTCAGGTACTAAGAAAATTAGCTTTAAAGATGGCAAAATTATGCTTTTTGATGGTTATCGTGAATTAGGGATTGGAGAGTATAATAGCCAAAATTTTGTTAGTGGTGATAAACCATACGTCATTTGGTCGCCCGATGAGACTTGGGTATCCTTAAATTATTACGGGGGAGGACTAAACATGCCCAATAGTATCTATGAATTACCTAGCGGAAATTTAGTATTTACTTCTACTGGTCAATCTTCAATATTTTGGTTTGATAAGGAGACTGCTTATATTGGCTATCAACCGCGCATTAATATGTATAGAATTTCAAAATTTATCTTTAATAAAAATCAATGGGATAATCTAGACGAAACAGTTGTTTATGAGCAGTCAGGATTTAACCGGTTTGGTTATTCTATCCCAGCTGCAGTTTCCCCTAACGGTAAATACATAATCCTTGAACACAGATACGAGGGTTTACCTGTACTATCCGTTTTAAATACAGCTACTCATAAAAGAAAATCCTTAAGTATCTCTGAAGAGACTTATGTAATTGGCAGTTCACCAAATTATCATTGGTCAGGTAATACCATAACTTTCAAGGGAGGTCTAACAAAAAATAGCAGTTGGGTAATATTTATAAATAAGGATACAGGTAAAATAGATGAAAATCTATTTAAGAATATCACTATAGATCTTACAAATCTATAAGAAAGGGGGTGAAATAAATGATTAAAGGAATTGATGCAATTTTAATTGCATCTGAAAATCCAAAAGTATTGGCAGATTTCTACAAGGATAAAGTCGGACTTCAATTTGAGGATGAATTTGAATACGGAGAAGAAGGGAAGAGTGGTTTTATGTTTAAGGTAGGCAGCACTGGTTTGACAATTTTGCCCCATGATGAAGTTAAAGGAAAAAATACAAACCCGGCGAGGATAATGTTAAATATTGAAGTAGATGATATAGAAACAGAGGTAAAAAGGCTAAAAGATGCTGGAGTTAAAGTAGTAGCGGAAGTTTATCATGTTGAAGGATACGGCTATATTGCCACTTTTGAGGATGTGGATGGAAATTATTTTCAACTAGTGCAGGTCCGAGCGTAAGAAAGTTGAAAATAGTCTTTTGCGAAGCAAATAGTATATTTCCAATTTGTGCAGGTAAGGGGCTAAGTGGTAGAATCTCAAGGATATGGCTTATGTGGCTGATTTGCATATTCATTCCAGATTTTCCAGAGCCTGCTCACCCCAACTCAATGTGCCTAATTTAGCAGAGTGGGCAAAGTATAAAGGGATAAATATTTTAGGTACAGGTGATTTTCTACACCCACTATGGTTTGCCGAACTCAAGACTCAGCTTAAAGAAAATGGTAGCGGTTTTTTAACTCATGATGGCTCTGATATCAAATTTGTCTTAACTGTTGAAATAGCATCAATTTATACTCATAAGGGTCGGGGAAGAAGAGTGCATAATCTTGTTTTTATGCCGGACTTTGTCTCAGCAGATACCTTTCAGAAAGAGCTTTTATCAAGAAAAGCAAACCTGGGATCTGATGGACGTCCTATTGTGGGGATATCCTCCAAAGACTTACTCTCTCTGGCCCTGCAAGCCTCTGAAAAAGTCATCTTTATCCCGGCTCATGCCTGGACACCTTGGTTTGGGGTGTTTGGATCTGAATCAGGTTATGATTCCCTAGAGGAGTGTTTTGAAGATTTAGCACCTTATATTTATGGAATAGAAACCGGTTTATCCTCTGATCCGGCCATGAACTGGCGGGTTGAGGAGCTAGACGAGCGTTCAATTTTGTCATTTTCTGATGCTCATTCCTTGCCTAATCTAGGTAGGGAATCAACAGTTTTTGCCCAGGATTTATCGCAAGGATATGATGGTATGTTTGAAGCAATTAAAAATCAAAAAATTGCCGGCACAATAGAATTTTATCCTGAACAGGGGAAGTATCATTATACCGGGCATCGAAACTGCAGCGTTAAATACACACCAGAGGATACAAAAGCAAAGGGAACAATTTGTCCTGTTTGCAAGAGGGGATTAACAGTAGGGGTTATGGAGAGAGTAGAAGCGCTAGCCAGTCGAGCGAAAAGCGAAACTTTTCCAAATAGAACTGCATACAAAATGTTAGTGCCGCTGCATCAAGTTATAGCAGAGGTATTTGGGACTGCTCCGACAAGCCAAAAGGTAATATTAGAGTATAAAAAGTTAGTAACTCAATTAGGCGGAGAAATTAAGGTTTTAACTAAAGTCAGCATAGAAGATATAGCCAAAATATCAGGAGCAAAAATAGCTGAAGGGGTTGGAAAGGTGCGAAAAGGGGATTTGGTGATAGACCCGGGATATGACGGGGTGTTTGGGGTTGTTAAAATCTGGAGTGATGATAGAATGGAGCAGAAGCAAGAGGAACAACAAGCTCCTCAGTTAGGATTATTTGATTAATATGGAAGAGAATTTTTTAACAGTAGCAAAACAGGCAGCGCTAGAGGCTGGAAAAGTAATCCAAAAATATTCCGGGAATTTTGGTATTAAAAATATTAAGGATGGGGATAAAAGTAATTTTGCAACAATTGCAGACTTAGAATCAGAAAAAACAATAATTGACATTTTAATGAAAGCCTTTCCCGTCCATAGCGTGATAGCTGAAGAGAGTGGAAGGGATAATAAATCTTCAGAATATAGATGGGTTATAGACCCCTTAGATGGAACTATTTCCTTTGCCTCAGGTATACCTACTTTTGGAATATCAATAGGAATGTTAAAAGATGACAAACCTATTTTAGGGGTAATTAATCATGTTTCAGATAATAATTTATATTGGGCAAAGACAGGGAGGGGTGCTTATCTTAATGGTAAAAAAATTGCCGTTAGTCAAATTAAAGTCCTGGAAGAATCTTCAATAGGGTTGGATTTTGGACACAGAAACTCCAGACAAGGCAAAATTGATGCCTATGTTACGCCTTTAATAAACAAAATCAGCTATCCTTATTGTTTTGGTTCATCTGTTACTACAGAGGCTATGGTGGCTACAGGACAACTTGAGGCATATATTAACCAAGCCTGGATTTGGGATTTTGCGGCAGGGACAGTGATTGTCAGGGAGGCTGGAGGTAGAGTGAGCGATTTTAAAGGAAAAGAACCTGACTGGAGTAAAGAGAGATTAAATATTGTGGCATCAAATGGATTAATTCATGATCAAATTCTGGAGGCTTTAAAAAAGTGAAGTTAGTTGTAGGTTTAGGAAATCCCGGAGAGAAATATGTTGGTGTTAGGCATAATCTGGGTTTTGAGGCTTTAGAGGAATTTAGGCATAAAGGTGATTGGGGAAATTGGGGAAATGAGGGGAAATTTAAATCAGAAATAATACAAAAAGATCAAATAATTTTAGCTCGTCCTCAAACCTTTATGAACAATTCCGGTATGGCAGTTAAACTACTTACTACTTACTACAAACTACAACCTGCTGATGTGATAGTTGTTTATGATGAGTTAGATCTACCTTTGGGAAAAATTAAAGTTAGATCAGGTGGAGCTGCAGCAGGACATCATGGAGTGGAATCTATAATTTCTGCCTTGGGAACTGATCAATTTATTAGAGTTAGATTAGGAATTGGGGAGTTAAAAATCCGCAATGCTGAAAAGTTTGTGCTGGAGCCTTTTATTCATTCTGAAAAATCAGCTGTTAAACATATGATAAAACAGGCTTTAAAAGCTTTGGATATTTTATTAAATAAAGGTTTAACTGTTGCACAGAATCAATATAATTGATAAACTAAGTTTTCTATGGACCGGCCCAATACTTTTTTAACCACTCCTGTTGCAATACTTTTAGGCTCATTTGTAATTTCTATTGCTATTTTAATGCAGGGTGGGATTATTAAAGTAGGAGGGGTTACAACAAATACGCAAGCTCCTTCTCAACCTGCTCAAGTCGCCCAGCCAACCCAACCTCAAGCCCCGTCCGGCCCTGTGAAAGTCTCGGTTGATGAGGCACCGGTTTTAGGAAACAAAGAAGCTAAAGTAACCCTGATTGAATTTTCAGATTATGAATGCCCGTTTTGTAAAAGACATTATGATCAGGTTTACCCGCAGCTTAAAAAAGATTATATAGATTCCGGAAAAGTAAAGCTGGTTTATCGCAACTATCCACTGCCTTTCCATGATCCAATGGCTACATATGAGGCAAAAGCAGCTCTTTGTGCCAGAGAACAAGGTGGGGATAGTACTTATTTTAAGATCCATGATGAAATTTTTAAACAAACTACTTCAAATGGTAATGGTTTAACTAAAGATAAGGTCAAACAAATAGCTGTAAGTTTGGGCTTAAATGCTGATGTATTGTCTTCTTGTGCAGATGGCACAAAATATGATGCAAAGATTAAATCTGATATAGCAGACGGGTCTGCTGCCGGAGTTAACGGTACACCATCTTTCTTTGTTGGTAAATCAGATCCATCAGGTACGATCAATGGTACTATTATAGTTGGGGCTCAACCATATACTGCGTTCCAGGCGGCCATTGATCCTCTCTTAAAGGAGTGACGGATGAACCATAGATTCTGTATAATGTTTAGATTATGTCACTTTTAGTATATATTTTACTCTTTAGCTTTTTGGGTAGTGTAGTTTCTTTGATTGGAGGAGTTATCCTGCTGATCAATCAAAAATTTGCCTTGAAAATCTCCCACTTTTTATCGGCTTTTGCAGGGGGGGCACTTTTGGGAACAGCTTTTTTTGATCTTTTGCCTGAAGCTATGGGAAATGGTGGAAAGATAAATGTTTTTCTCTGGGTATTGATCGGGATTCTAGCGTTTTTTCTATTAGAAAGATTTATTCACCATCATGATAAAAGCAATGATCCTTCAGAAAAACAGACAATTGTCCCCATGATTATAGTTGGGGATACTTTGCATAATTTTATAGACGGTATTGCTATGGCTGGAACTTTTTTAATCTCCATTCCTTTGGGAATTGTAACCTCTCTGGCTGTTGCTGCTCACGAAATTCCTCAGGAAATAGGGGATTTTGGACTGATGCTTCATAAAGGAGTGTCCAGAGCCAAAGTACTCTGGATTAATTTTTTCTCAGCTTTAGCAGCTATGGTAGGGGCAGTTATAACTTACATGGCTAAAGATTCAATTGTAGATTTATTGCCTGCTGTTTTGGGTTTAACTTCAGGCTTTTTCATCTACATTGCTGTATCTAATTTAATACCGGAAATTCACTCCAGAGAAAATCAAAAAATAGCTTTTTGGGAAACTATCATGCTTTTTGTGGGGGTTTTAGCAATTTATCTCACAATCTCTATTTTATGAAACAAATAATTTTAGCCTGTGATGATAATGGAAATTTCCAGGAATACATTCCAAAAGAAGAAGGACATACAGGGCAGGGGAAAAGGCATTTAGCTATAACAGTTTTAGTTTATAATTCCAGAGGCCAAGTTTTACTGCAAAAAAGAAAACATAAAGTGTTTGATAACATCTGGGATTTTACAGCCTCAACCCATCCTTTGCATACAGATTCTGGTGATGAAACGCTGGAGCAAGCAACTTTAAGGGCTTTAAAAGAAGAGTATGAAATAGAAGATGTTGATTTAAAAAGAGTCGGGGCTTTTAATTACTTTGCCAAAACAGGGGAACTTTGTGAAAATGAGCACGATCATCTTTTAATAGGAGAATATAACAAGGGATTTAAACTAAACTTAACTGATGCTTATGAGGCAAAATGGGTGGATAAAATGGAAGTTTTAAAAGATATGGAATCAAATCCGCAAAAATATACAGAGTGGTCCAAAGAGAGCCTAAAATTGCTTAAACAATCAGGATTTTTTGATTAAAGTTGACAAATTTAATCAGGGTTGATAACGTATAAATTCATGAGTTTCATTGAAACTTTATCTTTGTTTGATAAATTAAATCCTACTGATTATGAGCCTCGTTTCAAAAGAAGGTTTGGAAGATCAAGAGGACACCGGAGATTTTTCCGTGACTTACCTCTGATTGGTAAAGAAGAAACCTCTACTCTAAAATAAATGTTTTTCTGAAAGTCTGGTGCCCTCACCCGGAGTATTAATTATTATATCTTTCACAAAATCCAAACTTTTAAGTTTATTCACAACTAATTTAACATTTTTCTGCTCAACAATTAGATGAATATCCTGGCCGGTGTTTATGGTGAAGTAAACAGGAATTCCATCAGACCTCCAGTGGGGGACTAATTTCATAATTTGCAAGGTTCCCGGAGTCCAATAAATTAATGGAGGGTATTGGGTTAGCATAATACTGTGTAGCTCCAGTGCATCCTGTTCTGTCAGTTCCCCTAACTCTTTGAAATTCCTTTCCTTTATTAATTTTTTAACTAATTTATTTTTCTCTTTCATTCTGGATACTCTTAGTTTCATAAAAGGGGAGAATTGGGCCACCTTCATTCCAGAAGTAGAGGAAACCTCTTTCTTGCCTTCAGAAACAATTGCCACTACATCAGCTATTTTCCAATAATTTGGCGGGAAAATTTGGACTGCATAAGATGTATTTGATGTATTTCCATCCAGCCACTCCACAAATCCGCCCGGAATAGACCTGCAGGCTGATCCGGCACCCTGTCTGGCTAATATACTAAGCTCCTTTTCAGAAAGTTTTAATCCGACTGCTTGAGCTGCTGCTAAGCTCAGTGCTGCAAATCCTGAGGCAGAGGAGGAGAGTCCTGTACCTATGGGAAAATTATTATTAGAAACCACCTTGGCTTTGTATTCAATATTGGCTATTTTTCTTATTCTATCAAGATGTTTAATCACTCTATCTGCTTCTCCTTTTTCCACTCCGCCGCCATTAATGGTGATTTCATCTTTGTGGTATTTGGGCGAAAACTCCACAGTAGTGGTAGTAAGTAAATTAGATAAGGTCATGGAAACAGATCCATTTTCCGGCAGTCTTAAAACCTCATCTTTTTTACCCCAATATTTGGTAAAAGCAATATTGGTTGGTGCTATGGCTGTTGCTTTCATATCATTCCTTGTAGATGTAAAACAGTTTTTGCAGATCCTGTAAGTTGATCTTCAATAGTTTTTAAATCTTGTTTTGAAAAAAATTTTATCTCATCAATCTCTTCCCTATTAAAGTTAAATGGTCCATTAGATTGAGTTTTATAAATTGAAGTCATAGTGTTGTGCATAGGATCATTAATAAACATCTTTTTAATAAGAGTCAACTTAGGACTTATTCCTAATTCTTCCGCAATTTCTTTGTTAGCAACCTCATCGTACTCTTTACCTTTAGTTACATGACCTCCCGAAGCATTTGACCATTTACTTGGATTATTATCCATTTTGGAGGTTCTTTTTTGCATTAGGATTTCTCCTTTATTGTTATATACAGATATGGCAACAGTTCTGTGAAGCAACTTTTTTTCATGCACTTCAGAACGGGGAAGGAATCCCAAAACCTTATCGTTACTGTCGACAACTATTAATAGCTCATCCTGGTTATTCATTTTCAATTCTGACTCCTTCTACATTTGCCTCAATATCTATTACTTGTCCGCCAGCCTTTGTTATAGCAGCTTTAACCTCTTTAACTGATTCTTCAGGTGCTAGAGAAATCATACAATCTCCACCGCCTGCTCCGGAAAGTTTGGCTCCATATGCTCCAGCGTCTCTTGCAGCATAAATCATATCTGAGAGTTTTTTACCCTCAACTCCAAGGATGGCAAGCAAACCCTCATTAAAATTCATAATCTCACCTAAAGTTAGCCAATCTTTGTTCAATAAAGCTACTTTGGCTTGTTCCACTAACTTTTCTATTTGTGAATAAATATTTTCTATAACCTGAGGATATTTTTCAGCAAGTTTTGAAACCTGATTAACTAAAGTAACAGTATCTGCTTTAACTCCGCTGTAACCAACAATTAAGGGGAGCGAGTCAATACTAAGTGGTTCAATCACTTTTCCCGGGGTTACATAATAAAGCGTGCCTCCATATACTGCTGTAGCCACATCAAATCCTGAAGCGACACCCTGAATATCCAAAACAGTTTTGTAAGCCAGTTTAAAAAGTGCTTTGTCAGAAAGTTTGGTTCCAGTTAATTCTGATAGAGCTTTAATTACACAAACGGTTGAAGCAGAGGAGGAGCCAAATCCAAATTCGGATGAGAATTCTGATTTTGTTTCAACTTTAACCCCGCCTCCAAAAGGATATTTATCTAAAAAATTCTTAACAGCCACTTCCACGAATTTTGCCCCTTTAGGTATTTCTCCGACTCCGCAATCTTCAATTGCTTTTTTGTAGTTTGTAACTTGCACATCAGGTGCCTTCAGCTCGAAGAGTGGTTCTTCGGTTAGCTCAACTGTGGCTTTCATTCGCTGTCCAACAGCAGTTACAATACAAGGCCTGCCATAAACAACGCCGTGTTCTCCAAAAAGCATTAATTTTCCCGGTGCTGAAACTATAATTTTCATTCTTGTTTTAATCCCTCCACTCCTAATTTAGCTTTAAAGTAAGGAAGATTATATGATTTTACTACTTTTAGAAGTTTTTTTTGATTTTTATGGTAGGCAAGAAGAACTCCTGTTGGACCCTCAAATGCTCCTGCTCCGCAAATTTTAGCAGCACCGCCAGCAGTCTCAATTTTTCTGATAATCTCTTTAACCTCCGGAGAACAAACTCCAATGGATTCCAGGTTTTTCTCGCCAACTCTTATAATTCTGATGATTTCTTTTTCATCAGCATTTTTTATAGCAGTTAAAAGTTCCCTGGTTAATTTTTCCTGGCTGGTTAAAAAATTCTCTTTTAAAGATGGATTTTTTTCAAAATCAGCTGTAATTTGGGCTATCATTTTTTTAGTTGTTAATTTCGGGGTTCCGGTATTTATCAGGACAAAGTTTTTAGCCAGTTTGGATGGAATAGAGAAGGGGAGTTTTTGGATGATTTTTAAGCTCTCGCTTTCTTTTCTATACCAAACTAGTCCGCCATAAACTATGGTGGAATTATCAGCACCGGATGGATTTCCCTGTAAATGTTTCTCTGCCTCATAGCTAAGTTTATTAATTAAATCTAAATCCCATTTAACTTTTAAAAATGTCAGTAGGGCGGCAATGGAAACAACAGCCACTCCGGCAGATGTGCCAAAGTGTACACCCATGGGAATTTCTGAATCTATTTTTAGATCATAAGCAGGAATTTTCTTAAGCTTTAATTCTTTTTTTACAATTGGCTCAATAATTTTTCGTAGTTCTGTGGACTCGGAATTACGGGAAGGGAAAATGGTGGCAGTCATACGTAAATCAACTGTTGTGAGTAAAGCCGGTTTGCCCCAAACAACTGCCCATTCACCTAAAAGATATACTTTACATGGAGCTGAAACTCTGATCATAAAGGTTTAACTTTAACTCCATATTCAATAACATCCTCAGCTTTGGCTTTCCCAATTTTCCTGATAACAGTAATTACTTTCAAATTTAGCTTTAAGTCCGCTTCTTCACAATCTACTATTTGAAGTGGCATTTTATGGTCACCAAAATCAACAATTCCCACCAGATATGGAGTTTGGTGCTCAAAACCGCTTGGCGCAACAAAGATTTTGGTCCACACAATAAGTTTACCTACTTTATTTAAGTAAGGGCTTAGTGTTTTATGTTGTCTCCAAATAGCAACTGGTGTACTCATGATTGTAAAATATGGACTACTACTGTAGCCCCTGATCCTCCTACATTGTGGGTTAAACCTACATTAGCACCTTCAACTTGTCTTTTACCTGCTCTTTTTTGCAGCTGGTGAGTTATTTCAATAATTTGTTTCACTCCAGTTGCAGCCACCGGATGTCCGCAGGCTTTTAAACCACCGGATGTGTTAACCGGAATTTTTCCACCTAATCTGGTGTGTCCCTTTTGGACAAATTCTCCGCCCAGGCCTTTTTTACAAAATCCCAAATCTTCCATGGCTAAAATTTCGGCAATAGTAAAACAATCATGAACCTCAGCTAAATGAATGTCTTTTATTTCAACTCCTGCTTGTTTAAGAGCTTTTATGCTAGCTTGCTTAGTGGCTGCAATTTCCAATAAACTTTTTCTGGAAGATAGATCAACGCTGTCTGTGGCTACAGCGGATCCTGTAATGAAAACTCCAGGAGTTGTGGAATCTGATGTTAGAATCACAGCTCCGGCGCCATCAGTAATAGGGGAGGCATCAAATAAAGTAAATGGTGAGGAAATAACCGGGCTTTCCAAAACTTTTTCCATACTGACTTCAAAGGGAAATTGGGCTTTTTCATTCATTGAAGCATGATAGTGATTTTTAACAGACACAGAAGCTAAATGATTTCTGGTAGTGCCGAATTTTTGCATATGAGCTTTGGCCATTAAGGCATATAAAGCCGGGAAGGTAAGTCCGGCTTTTCTCTCTTGCTCAGAGCCTGCTCCCATTAAAGCAGAGATAATTTCAGAGACGTGCGCATCTGTCATTTTCTCAGCTCCTACTACCAAAACATTTTTGTAAGTTCCGGCAAGCAAAGACTGGATAGCAAGATGTACTGCCAAACCACCTGAAGCACAAGCTCCCTCTACTCTAAATGATGCTCCTTTAATACCTAAACTTGAGGCAACTAAAGCTCCCAGATGATCCTGGCCGGTTAGTTTTCCATGCAGCATATTAGCCATAAATACAGCGTCAATATCGTTTTTCGTTAATCGTGATTCGTTAATTGCATCATTTGAGGCATCTAAAGCTAGATCCAACAAGTCTTTGCTCCAAAGTTCTCCAAATTTTGTTAGTCCAGTTCCGGCTACTTTGATTTTCATATTTTATATTTAGTCAGTATATTTTTAGCAATCAGTGAATAATCTATATACTCTTTATTCTTAATTTGTCTTGCTACTGTTTCTGTATTTCTTTTTTGGTAAGCCTTAATTTCCGGAGTTACTTCAAATACAAAAGCATCTGATCCTGCTCCTGAACCATATGAACACATAAAAATTAACTGGCCGTTTTTTGCAACATCAAGCGTGGCAGCCAAACCCACCATTGATGAGGCAGAGTAAGGGTTGCCGATTTTCTCAACGATAAATCCTGCTGCTAACTGTTTAGGATTAAAGCCTAATTTTTTAGCTGCTTCTTTGGGGAATTTGGCATTTGGCATATGGAAAATTACGTGGTCAAAATCTTGAGCGGTCATTTTAGTTTTGGCAAAAAGGTGCTTCGACGCATGTAAAACATGGTCGAAGTAAGCCGGGGAACCGGTAAATCTGCCAGCATGGGAGGGGAATTTTTCACTGTCTTTTCTCCAAAAATCAGGAGTGTCAGACGAGAAAGAGGTAAAATCAACTATACTGGCGATAGTATTTGTTTTTCCTAAAACAAAAGCGGCTGCGGCTGATGAGGCAGTATATTCCAAAACATCAGCAGGTTTTGATTGGGCAACATCAGAGCCAATTGCCAAAACCAGTTTAGTTTTACCCTGAGAAACAAGTCCCGATAAAAGTTGGATTCCGGCAGTGCCGGCTTTGCAGGCAAATTCCAAATCCGCTGCTAAATAATCTGTTCCCATGCCTAAAATTTCGGCCACAGTGGTGGATGAGGGTTTAACTACGTAAGGATGAGATTCAGAACCAATAGTAATGCCGCCAATTAATTTAGGATCAATTTCACCGTTTAATAAAGCTCTAAAAGCAGCTTCTATGGATAAAGTAATTGCATCCTCATCATATGAGGCCACAGCTTTCTCAAAAACCCCCAGAGATTTTTCAATTTCTGAAACTTCCTTGCCCCAGGTTTTTGCAATTTGAGATGGTTTTATCCTGAATTTTGGTATGTATACTCCGTATGAAACAATTCCTATCATTTTCCTTTTCTTCCTAATTTAAGGTGAGCTTTTGCTAGCGATCCTTCAGATAAAGATGCAATAAGCGAGAGCTCGCCAGCCAATACAGCTGCTCCTAAAACTTGAGCATATTCTAGCACAGATTTTACCTGCATAATTTTTAAGGCTTCCATTTGAGTAGGCAAGTGAGTTCCACCTCCAACAGTACCAATCTGAATGGATGGCATATAAATAGAGAAGTATAAATCTTTATTTTTCTCAACTTCTGCATCTGTTATTCCCAAAGATCCTTCCACCACATGAGCCGGGTCTTGTCCTGTTGCTAAAAATATAGCAGCCACAATATTGGCAAAATGCGAATTAAAGCTCAAGGATCCACTCATAATTGATCCAAGATGAGTTTTTCTTTTGACAACTTCTACTATTTTTTCCGGAGTTGTTTTAAGTATCTCTCTGACAATTTTTTCAGGTAAAACAATCTCTGCCCAGACTTTTTTCCCTCTTCCTTCAATAAAATTTAACCAAGCTGCCTTTTTATCTATATCAAAATTTCCGGCCAAAGCAATGCATTTGGCCCCAGTTTCTTTCTCGATTAAGGAGACAGCCTGCTCTGTGGCAATTGTTACCATATTCATCCCCATGGCATCACCCGTGCGGTAAGAAAACCTGACAAATATACTTTTACCAACCAAAGCTACTTTCAAATTTAACAGTTCTAAATGAGAAGAGTTTTTTTTGGTAACAGAGTAGAGGAGTTTAAAATTATTCTCAATCCACGCTTTTACTTTCATCCCATGTTCCAAGTCTTTAATTTTAAAAACAGGGCCGCGTGTCTGTCCCACATCTTCTACAAAAACTTTCACTCCCCCTGCCTCAGTTACTGCTTTACATCCTCTGGAAATAGAAGCCACTAATGCTCCTTCAGTTGTTGCTAATGGTATATAGCGGTTCATGATTGGGCCGGCAATGCCCAGAGGAATTTGGGTTGTCCCAATTAAATTTTCAATATTTCTGCCGTTAACCTGTTCCTCGCTAAAACTAAAATTGCTGATGTTTTCTAACTTAATATTTAACTTATTTTCTAAAAACTCTCTTCTATCTTTGGCAGAAGGAAAATCACGAAGAGATATCTTTTTCATTTTGAGATGCAATTCTACCAGAATATGATAGAATCGTCCAAGATATATATGGATTTTGCAAAGTTTTTAAAAGTTGAGGCAAAAAAAATAGAAGAGATAGAACAGAAGCATCTTAAGATTTGGTATGAATGGCTGTCTAAAAAAGTTCCGAGTTTAACTCCTCATGCCAGGGCTTTTATTTTATCCTGCAAAGGAGGCAAGAAAATAAGAGGAGCTTTAATTAACTTAGGCTATCAAATAGCCGGAGGCAAGTCTCATGATATTTTGGATATTGCAGCAGCTTATGAAATATTTCATACCTCAATTTTAGCGCATGATGATGTGATTGATCAGTCTCCCATGAGGCGCAACAGGCCGTCTTTATACAGAGCATTGGGAGGAGGGCATCATGGTATTTCCCAGACAATTTCTTTGGGTGATTTGGGATTCTTTTTGGCAACAAAAATTATTTCCTCCTCAAATTTTGAAGATAAAAAGAAAGTTTACGCCTTGGAGTATTTTGCCAAAACCACAATTGATACGGCTTTGGGGGAAATGCTGGATGTGGAACTGCCATACTTAGATAGAAAAAGACAAAAGAGCGATGTTTTAACTATCATGAAATATAAAACAGCCCGCTACAGTGTTTCATCTCCGCTTCAGCTGGGAGCAATTTTAGCTGGAGCAAATCAACAATTAATCAGGGAATTAGGAGTGTTCGGGGAAAGCTTAGGTATAGCTTTTCAGATTCAGGATGATATTTTAGGAGTGTTTGGGGAGGAGAAAACTTTAGGTAAATCCAACAAATCAGATATAGAAGAGGGGAAAAATACTTTACTGATAGTTGAGGCGTTGAAAAAAGCATCTCCAAAGCAGAAAAAAAAGCTGCATAAATATTACGGATGTGGGACTCTAAGCGCACTTGGCCTTGAAGTTATCAGGGAAATCTTTACAGAAACAAAAGCTCTGGAATATGCTCAAAAACAGGCAATTAAATATACAACCCAGGCAAAAAAAGTTATTCCCGGTATCACTAAAGATCCATTTTTGAGTAAATTACTTGCACAGATGGCAGAGTATTTAGTTGAAAGGAAAAAGTGAAAACCGATAATATTCCAAGTCATATAGCCATCATTATGGATGGAAACAGGAGATGGGCCAGGCAGCATCATTTACCGGATCTTAAGGGTCATGAAAAAGGGGCTGAAATTTTGGAAAAGATAGTTGATGAAGCAACGAAGTTAGGTATAAAGACAATTACTGTTTATGCCCTGTCAACAGAAAATATTACTGAGCGGGCTAAAAGGGAAGTCAGCGGATTATTTCAGATATTCCGCAAAGGTTATCACACCAGGGCTAAAAAAATGATGAAAAACGGGGTCAGGGTGACTATTTTAGGCGAGATAGAAGGACTGCCTAAATCCCTTTTGGCCTTATTTGAAAAGCTTAAGAATACTTATATTAAAAATGAAGCAATAACTTTAAATATTGCCTTAAATTATGGAGGGAAAAAAGAGCTGATTAAAGCTGTAAAAGATATTGTCAAGCAGGGAATAGATGTTAAAAAAATCAATGAGGAGATGATGGATGCGCATTTATATACCAAAGGACAAAGCGATCCTGAGCTGGTGATTAGAACCGGAGGAAGAATCAGACTGTCCAATTTCCTGCTCTGGCAGACAGCCTATTCCGAGCTATATTTTACCAGAACCCTGTGGCCGGATTTTGATGAAAAAGAACTTAGAAAAGCAATCAGTTGGTACCAAAGTCAGAAGAGAAACTTTGGTAAATAAAGTTTAGCTTCAGTAGCTTTTACTTCAATTTTAAGAATTCTTCAACAGTAAGACCTGCATCTTTTATAATTGACAAAGTAATACCCCTCCCCAATGTTTTGCCTTTATGGACAGGTACTGAAACAGTGATTTGTTTTTGTGGGTGAATCAAAATATGATGACTGCCACTTATCCTGTTTAAAGCAAAGCCGTTTTTTATTAAAACCTTGATAAGTTGATTCCCATTAACAATGGGAATTTTAGGCATAGGTGTATTGTCCCTTAGAAGCAGGGAGGGCAACTTGAATAGAGTCAACTGTTTCTATGCCTTCGTCTTGTGGAATTTCCCAGCCTTGATCTTGAGTTGCTTCAATCCATCCGCTTACCGCTTCTTTGATATTTTTTCTCACTTCTTCTATGGAATCACCGTATGTGTGGCATCCGGGAAGAGATGGTACAAAACCATGAAAGCCCTTACCGTCTTTTTGAATAATAGTTCTAAAAGTAAACTGTTTCATGAAAGGATTATACCATAATCCTAAAGAGAAATTTTGGAAAGTGACTTATTGTTCAAAACAATACAGCCTAAGTTTTGTATCACAACTCTTGTTGCCCCAAAGGCTCCAATTGCTTGTGCTTGAAATATCACCAAACATGCCTGAAGTTGAGTATGATACTCTCCAAGAATTGCAATCAGTTAGAGTTTTTTGTCCATTTTTATCTGTGCCTGTCCAGGCGAGTCCTGATTCGATCAACTGGCCGTTTTGTTTTTTATTAATCGGGTTTCTCAATGACCCGTCAATTAAATCATCCCAATTATTCGCCACCACAGTACCGTCGACTAGAGCATATGGAATAGTTGAATGGTTTAACCTGTCTTTAGCACTATTCTGATTATCCGAAAGCCAGGCCTTGAAGATTTTATTCTTCAGAGGGGGTGCCAGTGCTGCTTCTTCCTGACATCTTTTATCACCTTCAACCGCCCCATATTTGGTGATGGTGTAATTATTTAAGTTGCCATCATATAAATTGGTTGATACGAATACGACTTTGGTATTAACTTGAGGTGTAGGTGGGATAATAACACCTGGTGAATTATTAGTAGCAGCTCCAGTATCTTCAGGTGCCAAAGCAATCTGCACATTATCAGAAGTAATGCTGTAGTTATATTTATATGCAGGGTTATTGCATATTGTTTTATCTATTACATCATTATCACAATTCTCAAGTTTGGCAAAAAGTCTAAATGATTTGCCAAAGTTACCTGCCACATAACAATAGGTTTGTTTTGTTTTTGGATCTTTTGGTACAGACCCGGATATATAAGGGGCGATTTCGGTATAAAAGGTGGCAGTATTATCGGAACAAAGTCCGGTATTAGTATTTTGCGGGCCATATTCATAAATATATTTCCCGTTGTTTTGATAATATATTTCCAGGGCCAAAGCCAGCTTTTGTAAATCGTTTTTCCTGATGCTATCTCTGGCTTTATCTTGGATGCCGGAGAAAACATTCAAGCCTATGGTGGATATCACAGCTATAATTGAAACAGCCACCAAAAGTTCAATTAAGGTAAATCCGCGTTTCATGGAATTTCCGACCACTTCTGATATGTATCAGACATTAAATCCCTTAAAATAACCAGGTATTTGGGCTGGGCATTAATTATTTCAGCCGGGTTATTGTTATTAGACAGAGTTCTACAGAATTTAATAGGCACACTATCGCTCTGGTTTAAAGAAATAAGTGAGCCGTTTATAGTAAGAGCGGAAGTTGTAACAGGCAGGGTGTTGCTGCATCCAGTACCTGCAGTATAAATCTTGCCTGAGGAGATAATTACGCCGTCAATCTGGGTAACAGATTGGTCTATTATCACATCTCCTCCTACAATAAATACTATTCCTGATTTAGAATTATTTCCTTTTATATCTTTTGTAATAGACAAATTTTTATCAACAAAGATTAATCCGGTATTATTACCTGTAATATCACTGGGATTATCAATTATCAAATTATCACCCGTAGTATAAATATAGTCACTGTTGTTTCCTTTGAGGCTGGTTGTTTTGTGAGCTTTTGACTGGTCATAGTATAAAGATTTTAAATCCGCAAAGGTAGGAATCTTAAAAGGGACAAAAGCCACTTTGGCGTCAATTGCACAGCCACCGGTGGTGCCAAATTTGCCGCTGATTGATGGGGATGTGACCAGTCCTTGAGCCCGGGGCTTTTGGCCTCCGCCACAATTATCTGCATTTTGGGCAAAAGCAGTGGGTATTAAAAACAATACCAATAACAAAGCCAGCGCGGGCAGAATTTTCATACTATGAATTTATCTTACCATGATTTCATTAAGTATTTTGCCTTGAACATAATCGGGTATTTGGATATTCAGCAGTTTTAAAATAGTAGGCATCTGATCCACATGAGAAATATCACGGGAAATTTTATGCCCTTTTTTAACTCCAGGACCCATAATTATAAAAGGTGTTTGCATGCCATCCACTTTAGGGTCATAGGCTTGTTTGTTACCTGAAGTTAGCGAATCAGTAAAGACTTGCCCGTCAGCTGTGGCTGCCTCGGAAAATCCATAGCCCGGGGTAATTTCAATTGATAAATCACCAATCCGATCAGATGGTACTTCAAAAAACTTTGGTGCATCTTCCCATCTGACAACTTGAGCTATGGCTTTAGTATTTCCATCCGTCAATTGCTCAAGCGCTATTTGTACTTCCTGCCTTAACTTCTCGTAAAGATCCCCCGATGCTCGCATGTAAGGTCCGGCCAGTCCATTGGGATTTATATAAATATTATTGGTCTGCAGATGAATAACTTTAGTTTGAGCCCAGTCAACTGTCATCTCGCCGGTAGTGGGATTAAGGCTGTATTTTAACCAGCCCTTTTGAGCAAATAAATTATTCAAACTCATTATTCTTCTTTGCAGAATAATGCCATGGTCAGAACTTAAAACAAACAGGGTCTTGCCGTCATCATGTTTTAGCGCCTCGCCAATGATGGCATCCAAACCCTGATACATTTTCAAAACATCTGCCATGGCATCTTTAGATTTTTCAGCAGTAAAATCTGCACTTTTAGGGTCAATATATCTCATCCACCAGCGCGAAGTTAACATCTGATTCGGGGTATAAATATCCTGCAGAAAAACATCAGGCTGATACTTATTAAAGATGAAATCGGTGGCTTTTTGGTGATAATCCAGCGACATAAATGCCTCATCTAAAAAGGCCTGTTTATCTTCCGGCTCATAAATAAGCTGGGGGGGGAAATTATCTACAAAATCAACCATGGGTCCCAATCCTTGACTCATTTCTGCCGCCACATTTTCCGGAACAGTCACAAATTTATTTAAATTATTATATAAAATTCTGATTCTAAATTGCCCGTCAGGCCAGACTTTTATTAATTTAAGTTTGATGTTTGAATCATAGCTTTCTTTTTGAAAAGAAAGCTTAACCGGCAACCAGCCTGTCCAAACTCCTTGTTTGATGGTTGAGAAAGCCGGACCTTCTTCTTTTAAGGCCAAAGCCACACTGTCATAATTAGCGGTCTGATCATCTGTTGAATCAATAATAAAAGCATAAATATCCAAGCCATGAGCTGTCATTTTAGCCTCTTTCATTGGAGTGAAAGATTGAATAGCGGCAGAAGATGTAGAGATTTTTTCCGGCACAAATTTAGTCAAAGTATCCCCAAAGTAAAATAACCTGAAGCCGGCCCCCACTTTTTTCATGACCGCCTGTCTTTCTGTTGGTTCAAAAATTAAAGCCGCATCATCCGAACCCCAGTTGCCCCACCTGCCTCTGATGGTGATGCCGTTTTTCAGTTCAGGCGGAGTTGATCCTGGCATAGAAAGCAGGGCCACTTTTTTGCCGGCATTTTCCAACACCGTCCAAATCGGAGATACTTTTTTAGCAGCCGAGGAAAATCCGCCTACTGATGGTTTTTCCAGAGTTTTCCCTTCAATTCGCATTGGCCCGTCAGCTACACCATGTACAACTGGATGAGCTCCCGTTAAAAGAGAGGCAAAATTAACCGGGGTGTGAGAAGGGAAATCCGGGATGGAATATCCGAAAGATCCTTTATCCATCATTTTTTTAATATTAGGCAGTTTTCCCTCATTAGCCCACTTGTAAACTGTAAAAAGAGATTCTTCTGCTCTCATCCCGTCCGGAATAAACCAGTACAATTTAGTAGCTTTTTGGGGACCAATTAAGCCTTTGGCATACAGCAAATAAATGATAGTTGCTATCAGTATTAATATCCAAAAGCGGGATCTTTTTTGCAAAGCTATTGATTCATCCTTTCCGACCAATCTTTGAGCTGTTTTTGTAAATTTTGTAACACATCTTTTTTAGTCTCGGCTAAATTGTTCAGCTCCTCTTTATCATTTACAATATCATAAAGCTCAACAGTTTTTGAGGGGGTATTTTTATCATAGACAGTTTCCTCAATCAGTTTCCAATTCTGACTTCGGATAGCTTCAACTTTGGTTTTTTTAGAGAAGTAAGGATTATTTGGATCAGGTTTAAACTCTGCACCGGCAAAAACGTATTGTTTTAAATCTTGATTCTGGAAAATTAAAGCCAGCAGACTTTGGCCGGATGAGTTAGGAAAGGGTAAACCTACCAGATTGCTAATAGTGGGGGCCAGATCGATCTGCTCAATTAGTCCGGAAATACTCCTGGCAGCCACTTTGGGAATTCTGATAAATAAGGGAATATGCAAAACATCATCATAAAAAGTGCCCCGCAGGGGTCCTCCTCTCATAAACCGGCCGTGTTTGCCGAACATATCCCCGTGTTCTGATGTAAAGATAATAATGGTATTTTTATCCAAGCCCATTTTTTTAATCTCCTCTAAAAATAATCCTATTTTTTGATCGGTTATAGTGATGCTTGTGTCATAAAGGGCAATTAGGTGAGTTATATCTTCTTCACCCAGCAAAATAGAGGCTTCGGTACCGGTTTTAGCAGAATAAACCGGATAATAAGATTTACCATTTTTTACAACAGGCTTTGATTTATCAAAGGTCCACAAACAATCGGAGAAATCAACTGATCCCTGATAATTTTGATCATAAAGTAGCTGATCCTGATAACTAAACGGACAATGAGCATCAAAGCCCTGGACATGTAGAAAGAATTTTTGTTTGCTGTTTTCCTTTAGCCAGGTAAGGGCTTGCGGTATCGTGCAGGAAAGTTCTCCATATTGAGAGGGTCCTTCTGTTGCCACCGGCCCAACCTGTCTGGGATATGATGGTGCTTGTTGTCCTCTCTTACATTCCTGATAGACATTAAACCTGTTTGTCAAACCAAATTCCGGATGGTAGTCAAACCCGCCGGTAAAGGCAGCCGTCAGATAGCCGTTTTGTTTTAAGACATCCAACAGCGTGACTGCATCAGCTGACAGTTTTGACCCGTCATACCTATTCATCACTCCGTGCTGATAAGGATAAAGGCCGGTGTAAATGGAGATAGATTCAGGCAGGGTCCAGCTGGCATGAGAGTAGGCATTGCTAAAGTTCAGGCTCTCTTCAGCCAGTTTATCCAGATTAGGGGTGGTTGGACGAAAGTAGCCATTGGTTGACAGATGGTCAAAGCGCAGATTAGTCATACTAATTAAGATAATATTGCAATTTTGGCAGACTGCTTCTTGGGAAATAGTTGGTTTTTTTTGGAAGAAAACAAACACTGCCAAAGGTATCAGCAGAATCAAAAAAGTGATTAAGGCACTTTTAAATACGATTTTTTTCATATAAATTAACAGCTGAAAGTTTTAACTTTGGGCAGTAGATCTTCCTCCTTTTCCCCAAACAACCAGAGTTCAATTATACCTTTTGTCCCGCAGTCGAAAATGCCATATATGGCCGAATACTTAACCAAGTCACTTACGCAAATGCCAAAATTAAACCGCTCTCCTGCAAACAGAGTAAATATTTCACCCTTTTCCAATATTTGGGATTTGGGCTTAAATTCATCGGCGCATTCTATAATATTGGTAATAACTTCCGGATAGGGGGAGGTAGTCGGGATAAAAAGGGAGTTTAAGGAAAATTTTCGATCCTTGATAAATTTTTGATGATCTTCTGTAGCAGTTTTGGCTATTTTTATCACCAGCTCATCTGATTTGGCTTCCAGTGTTTCTGTCTGGTAGGTTTTGGTTTTGTCAGTTGTAACATTTACTATTTTAGCTCCGGAAAGATCCATATTAATTTTCCAGCGATTTAGGGGACTGCTCAATTGATCTTTATTAATCAGGAGCAAACCGGCTACAACAATCAAAAGAGCAATAAACAGGATTTTTTTACTCACAGTATAAGTATTATATAAATACAGCAACTTGACAACATATCTAAAAATTCACTACGATAAGTAGGTGAAGACAAACTTAACTTGGATTATATCAGGAGGATTAATCGGGCTTTTGGGTATTGGAGTATTAATTTTTGCTCTAAACAGGTTTGGTAATCTGGGACTGTTTTCTTTTAAAGCTCCGGCAATCTCTATTCCTTTCAAAACTTCCCAAGATTCAAAGAGTTCAAAAATTATCCTGCCCTGTCCGGTAGAGCAAAAACCCTGTCCTTTGGGTGAGCAAATTGAACCTTCAGTTCAAAATTCACAGTTTACGGGATTAGGTTTTACTAATTTATCTTCCGGAGTTAAAGTTCTCTCAAGCATTGCAGGAGAAATTGTAGTGCAAACAGATAAAGATACAAAAAAAGTGACCTTGAGTATCATAAGTCCTGAACAAAATCTGCAGATAAATTACGCTTTTAAAGGTACATCTCCCGTATCAAATTCCAAAACGGTTAATATAAAAGATGTAATAGGTATTTTAGCCGGGGAAATGCTAGGCAATAAAGTACTGGGTAAAGATTACAGCTTGATTATCTCTGTTTTGGGTTTACAGACAAAAGAATATATAAAAATCTCGTCCTCGCCGGAAGGTATAGTGGTTAAACCTTAAGTTAAAAGTTAAGGTCCTCCTGGTGTATTTATTCTGGTATTTGAATGAACATCGCCCCCTGTAGTCTGAATCCAGGCAGGTAGAATCTGGCTGAAGCCGAATGATGAGAAACCGGTACTTGATCCGCCGCCGGATAGTCTTCTGTTGCAGGTGGCCCGGTTGCCGCTTTGGGTGACTGTGGCCACAGAATCCGGAGCCGGACCACCCCTGCCGATGAGATAACAGGTGCCTCTGGTAAATTGGCTTTGACCATCATTGGGAATTTCTGCCCAGACCGTATAATTAACCCGATTGGAATTTAGCGCATTCCAGCCTACTACCCTGGGGATATTAGAAAAGTAGGCATAACCGCTGGCATCAGTG
>CAYICZ010000008.1:0-43196 GCA_964362195.1 uncultured Gammaproteobacteria bacterium
TAAAAGTTATCTTGAGAAAGGAGGACAACCGTTCTCTATCTAGGTGGCCAAGACACGAATTTGACCTTATAATAAATCTATTGTAAAATACCCTTTAAGCCTTGAAGGGCTTAATTTTATGGGACTAGAATCTGTATCTGAAATAGCTAAACAAATAAATCCTGAACTCTGGGATAGACCAACAGTTGTTGGATCGGATAATATAAAAACTATACCAAGACTTCAATATGACCCTGATACTGACAGTCATTTTTGGTTAAGAGCAATTACTATAACCAGAGGTGAAAACTGTATTAGTTATGAGGATAAGCCACCTAAGACTCCGTATCAATCCGAGGCAATGCTTAGATTACGAGGAGTATTTATTAATAAAGAGCAATCCACAATGGCTATACTTTATGAGGATGTAGACGAGAAAATTCATTTCATAGCATGGGCTACAAACCAAGTTTATAGAACAAAGTTAACCTTTAAACCTACAATATTCGTTGACCATAAATCTCTTTAGCTTTATACTTACTGCATGGATAAGGTTTACAACCAGACCAAAGTTGAGGATAAATGGTATAAATTCTGGGAAGAGGCAGGCTATTTTAAACCGGAAATAAATCCTGATGGCAAACCTTATACCATAATTTTACCTCCACCAAACGCCAATGCCCCTTTGCATTTCGGGCATGCCATGTATGTCGTGGAGGATGCACTCATCAGATACCACCGAATGAAGGGAGACGCAGCTTTATGGCTACCAGGTGCAGATCATGCCGGCTTTGAAACCCAGGTGGTGTTTGAAAAACAGCTGGAAAGCATCGGAAAATCCCGCTTTGACTTTGACAGAGAAACTCTTTATCAGATGATCTGGGACTTTGTGCAGGAAAATAAAGGCACCATGGAAGGGCAACTGCGGCGTTTAGGCTTTTCGCTGGATTGGTCCAGATATAAATTCACCCTTGATCCGGATATTATAAAGATAGTTAATAAAACTTTTAAAAAAATGTTTGATGAAGGATTAATTTACCGGGGAAACAGGATTGTAAATTTTTGCACCAAACATGGAACCAGCTTTTCAGATTTAGAAGTAGTTTATGAAGATAGAAAATCTCCACTCTATTACATTAAATATGGTCCTTTAACTTTAGCTACCACTAGACTGGAGACTAAATTCGGTGATACCGCAGTGGCTGTTCACCCTGATGATAAACGCTACCAGAAATATGTCGGTCAGGAGATTGAGATAGAAACAGTTTTAGGAAAATCTCAAATTAAAGTTGTTGCAGATGAAGCAGTTGACCCTGAGTTTGGTACAGGGGTAGTTAAAGTCACTCCTGCTCACTCAGCAGTGGATTTTGAAATAGGCCAAAGGCACAATTTGGAAATACGCCAGGTAATAGGCTATGACGGCAGGCTGAATGAAAAAGCAGGCAAATTCTCCGGCATGAGAGTAAAAGAAGCCAGAGCTGCTATAGCTTCAGAGATGGAGGAAAAAGGCTTAATTGAAAAAGTAGATTATGAATATAAAAACAGGGTGGCAACCTGCTATAAATGCGGCACCGAAATAGAACCACTGCCTTTGGAGCAGTGGTTTATTAAAGTGGAGGGTTTGGCCAAAGCTGCAATTGAAGTAGTTAAAAAAGGTCATATTAAAATTTATCCCAAAAATTGGGAAAGCACTTATTTTAACTGGCTGGAAAATATCAAGGATTGGAATATCTCCCGTCAAATAGTCTGGGGCATGCAGATTCCTGCCTGGTTTTGTAATTCCTGCCAAAAATGGACTGTCACCGAGGGTGAAACACCCGAAAGTTGCAACAGTTGCGGCAATGTTACTCTTGAGCGTGATCCGGATGTATTTGATACCTGGTTTTCATCAGGACAATGGCCCTTCGCTACGCTCCAGGCAAGCCAATCTGGAGATTTTGAAAAATTTTACCCGACATCTGTAATGGAAACAGGCCGGGATATTTTGTTTTTCTGGGTGGCCAGGATGGTCATGCTGGGAGAATATGCCACTGCTAAAATCCCTTTTAAAAATGTAGTCTTGCATGGCATGGTTTTAGACCCATTGGGTAAAAAAATGAGCAAATCTAAAGGCAATGCGGTTGATCCCATGGAGATTGCCAACCAGTACGGGGCTGACGCGCTAAGATTCGCTTTAATTTATGGCACTGCTTTTGGTCATGATCAAGCCCTGTCTCATCCTAAACTGCAAGCCATGAGAAATTTTAGCAACAAGCTTTGGAATATTGGCAGATTTATTATTGATTTCGCGCCTGATAATACGGCCAAAAAAATTAGCAACCATAAAGATGATAAAGAGATAATTAAGAAGTTAGATCAGACAACAGAAAAAGTCACTAAAGCTCTGGAAACTTACAGGTTCCATGACGGTGCAGATAGCTTATATGAATTCATCTGGCATGAATTTGCCGATAAATATATTGAGAGTACCAAAGACAGACGCGCTGAAGCACAACCAGTCTTAGAATATGTCTTCAGAACCTCTCTGGAACTGTTGCATCCATTTATGCCCTACATTACAGAGGAACTCTGGCAAAAACTGCCTCACGAGGGTAAGTCCATCATGATCGCAAACTGGCCATTAATAAGTAGTAAGTAGCTGGTAGTAGGTAGTATGGAAAACAAAAAAATAAAATCATTTACTGACTTATATGTTTGGCAAGAAGGGCATAAACTTGTTTTGAACATTTATACAATGCTCACTGGATTTCCTAAATCAGAATCATATGCATTGACAGATCAAATGCGAAGGTGTGTTGTTTCTATTACTAGCAACATTGCTGAAGGATTTTCTCGCTCTGGTAAAAAAGAGAAGGTTCAATTCTACTATATGGCTTTGGGTTCGGTTACCGAACTGCAAAACCAACTCTTAATAGCCAGAGATTTAAAATATATTGATAAAATTAAGTTTGATGAGGTAGCTGAACAAACAGTTGTGGTTCAAAAATTGCTTAACGGACTTATTAGAAGTATTAAATCCAGCTACTAACTACTATCTACTTGCTACTAATTGATCCCCGCAAAATTAACGCAAATTAGCCGCATTATTTTACTATTCTTTGGGTTTTTCTTCCTTTGGCTCGCCAGAGCTATCAGCGGAGGCGGCTGATTCTGCTGGAACTTCTCTCTCCTTGCCTGCCGTAGCTTCAGCGGAGGCAGGAGCAGTTTCACCTTCTGCAGAGGCGGGTTCAGTTTCTGCAGCAGCTGCAGCTGTTTGCGCAGCTTCTTCCTCAAGCAGCTTCTCCATCTCAGCTGTCACGGCCGGAGCCAGCTTAACCACAATCTCTTCTTCCGGGGCACTTAAAGTAAGTTTGGATTTATCATAGTTTAACTGCCCCACAGTAATGGCATCATCAATTGCTTTCAAGGATGTAATATCAACTTCAATATTCTCAACCAAATCAGTTGGCAAAGCTTCCACTTCTATCTCATTTAAGGTTTGCAAAACAATTGCCTCTCCTAATTTAACCGCTTCTGCTTGTTCTCCAATTAATACCAGCGGCACTGGAACTTTAACCTTCTGGGTTAAATTAACCTGATAAAAATCAACGTGAATTAAGTCGCCGGAAAGCGGATTATATTGTACTTCCCGAATCAATACCGGTCTGATCCGCTCAGCGCCTTCTGCTTTAGCAGACGTTTCTATTTTTAAATCAATTAATCCTGTTTCCCCTGCTTGATGAAAAATTTTTAAAAAGTCTTTAGTTACCAATAGAACATTCTCACTCTCCACCCCTTTACCAAACACGTGAGCCGGCAAATTACCCTCTTGACGTAACTTTTCTACTTTTTTACCTAAGATTTTTCTCTCAGATGCATGTAACGATAATCTGTCCATAATTTTAAGCTTAGCTAATTTAACATATTTGAGCTTACTGAGCAAGAGTTAGGCTAAACTTAGAATTATTACTCCTGTTAACAACACTACAGCTCCAATTAAAATTTGAAGAATGCTCTTTTTTGATTTAACTTCTTTAAAGTAAAACACACCCCAAAGTATGGCAATAAGTACTGTCACTTGGGTTAAAGGTATAGATTTGGCAAGACCAATTAAAGATACTGAAATTAAACTTAAGAAATTCCCTATATTCCAAATTACACCTGATAATAAACTTAAAGTTATTGCCTCTTTTTTAAACTTAGCTTTTTTGAAAAGAAAAATGGCTAATCCCACAATAAAAATTCCTAATGTTGAGGAAAAGAAAAATTCTTGAGGCTCAACTTTACCTAGTTTTAAAGGTACTAACTGACTGCCAAAGATCAAACCAGCCGTAATTGCTGCAATTAAACCCATCTTTGCATTCAAAGTTTGTGTATTGATAATTGTACTGACAATAATAACCCCTGCAATTATCGCCAGGATGCCAATTGCGGCCATAACTAATCCTTGCGGCAATTCATTAAACACAAATGATCCCCACAAAAAAGTAGATAGTATCACCAAAGAAGACATAATTGGCGCAGCTTTTGAAAGCCCTAAATTGGCAAAAGCAGAAAGCGAGATAAAATTGGCAATACCCCACAAAAATCCGCTAAATAATCCATATATATTAAAACTTACCGGATAGCCTGCCAGTAAAGAAAAAATAAATCCGGAAATAAAAATTCCAGTAGTCATTAATGCCTGATATTGGATTAGATTTTCTGATTTTGAGGCTTTAAAAGGAACAGCATAAGAACCCCAAGCCAAAGCAGCACCCAGTGCAAACAAAAATCCTAAATTATTCATTTTTTAAATTCTACCTCAAAGCTTCTATTAACTGACAGGTCTGTTTGTATTGTCTGCTCTTGCGGGCCTAAACTTTCAGTTTGATTTGAACTAAGCTGATAATTAATTGGATATGAAATCCTCCAGGTAAAGCTATCCTTTAGAGTCCCTGCCTGCTTTATCACATCCAATCTATATTTGGCAACTCCATTTTTAAACTCTAGCTTTTCAGCCAGCTGATAATCAATCACCAGCGTTTTTTGCTCTTTTGGTAAAAGCTCCAAAAGTACTGAGTAGCCGGTTCTGCCATAATCCACAAAGCTTGTGACATTTTTGGTGATGTCTGCCTCAGCCCAAAGAGCCCTGTTTAACTTAGCCTCAAAAGGTAAATAAATCCTAAACCTGTTTTTGTATTTGCCTGCCGGGAAAGTATCTGATGGGCTTCTGTTTGTATAAGCAACCCTAAGCCTTTGGCTAACCTCCCCGTCTTTTCCTATAACAGTCTCTAAACTATATTTTCTATCCAGGTAGAAATTGGCTTTATTGGCTCCTAAATTTGCCTCCACAGGAGCCAGGAAATCCTGCAAAATCCCGGGAGTTGGTAGAACTTGCCTGGGCATCTCCCCTGCCCAATTTTGAGAATGCAGATATGAAAAAAGCTTGGGATCATCCAAATATATACTCAGGTGTTTTTGCTCCAGCGACTTACCCAAAGATGAAACTATTCCCGGCCAGTTTTGTGAAGGCACAAAAAAGAGTTTACTAAAAACCTCATTGCTTAAAGAGGTTAAAAAACTCTTCTTTGCCTGAGATCCCGGGAAAAAAGATACTTCTGCATGGGATACTGCTTTTTCAAAAAGATTATCTGCTGTTATTTTTTCATTATATTCAGATAAATTTAAGGGTCCCAAAACAGACAGTAAATCCTCCATAGCCGAGATATCAAGGGCAATTGTCCCGTCAACCCGTTCCCCTACTTCTTTATTATAAAACCACTCTGCCTGACGGGCGCTGGTTGGAAAATCAGCTTCCCAGTTTGAATCTCTCAAATACCAGTTATTTTGCCCTAAATCCTCCTTTATCTCTACAGGTGGTTCCACATGTATTTTAAGTTGCCCGTCAATTGCATAAATATCATTTACTTCAAGCTTCTTTAGTTTTCCTCCTTCAAATGAAACTTTGGCAAAAGAACCAATAAAACCACCTGTTGGCCTAAGCTCCATGTTATTTTGGAATAAAACTAGGTAGTTTTTTTTGCCCTCTATAGCTACAACCTCTGGCAGGATAGTTGTAATAGCTCTTCCCTTTTTAACTAAATTTGAATAATTAATGAGTTTTTTCGACAAACTATCTATGTTGGACTTTAAAATGCCCGGCACAGATGATGAAAAATCTTTACTTTCAACCAGAGCTTCTGCTCTGGATAAATCCTCTTCTGCTTTTGATAAATATACTTGGGCATCTTCAAAATAGCTTTTTGGGCTGTCAACGCTTTCTCCTGTTACAGCCTTTAAACCCTGATATAGCGCCTGTATTCCTAAAATAGTGTTTTGAGTGAAATCCGATGTTAAACTTGCCAAATCTGATAAGTTGTCCCCTGTTTTAAACAGGCTGTTAAACAGACTTATCTTTCTGAAAGGCTCAATTGAATCAAACATGGTTTTTGCCTCAATTACACCAACATTGGCTGCTGCCACATTATTTAAACCCTGTTCAAACTCACCCTTTTCCAGTTTTCTCACAGCCTCGCTAATTTGATATTTAAAAGTTAATACACCATATGATATGGCAACAGACGGCCAAATAAATGCATAAACTGCTACACAAATCAAAAGAAAAAGATATATTTTATCCAAAGGAAAAGGGATTTTTGGTAGCCTGATCCCCTTTTTGGTCTTGAGTTTAATCTCCGGTTCTTTTATTTCTTCTTCTCTTATAACCTTAAGTTGTTCTTTTTTCTCATTGCCAAACTCTTCTTTTTTACTCTGACTCTCAACTTTAATTTCGTTATCTTTAAAATAACTTAAGGTTTCCTTCAAAGCCAATACCAAATTAGTCTTGGGTTTCCAATTTAAATGCTCCTGAGTACGTTCTAAATTAGGTGTCAACCAGGGAGGCAACTCAGTTGTACTAAAACTTTTCTCTTCATACCAAACAGGGTCCATTAAAACCTGCTTCACTTCTGATACCTTAACTGGAGTTGGAGACACACAGTCAAAGATCCTTTGAGCTGTTGCACCTGACATGATACACTTAATCATTAAATCTATCGCATCCTCAATAAATAAAGCCCTGGTGGAAAACTCCAGCGGAGTATCCTTTTGCAAATTATCAGATAGAGCTTCTGCAATAAGCATAACTGCGGGATCTTTTTGGAAAAAGTTCATTCTTGGACCAAAGATTGCTCCTCTTCTTAAAATCCTGGCATTTAAGTCATGCTCTTTGGCAAATCTGGCAATTTCAATCTCACGGGCTTTAAACCATTCCAGTTTAGAATCTAAATCCTTATCTGAATATAGCTCCACATAAGAAATAAACAAAAGTCTGGCCTTAGATTCCCTAAAAATCATTAGAATATTTTTAATATTCCAATTCGCACCTGCTACAACAAAAATATAATCCAAACGGGAAAGTTCTAGCTCCAAATTTTCTGCATCTTCCGAAAGCAGGTGAAAGTAGCTGTTTTTGGTAGCATACATTAAATTTTCTTTCTTCCCTGTTGAAAAATTATCCACTCCGATTACCTGAATTTTTTTAGTTAATAATTTATCAACCAAATTTGAGCCAATAAAACCAGCTGCCCCCACGACTAAAGCTACAGGAGTATTGCGCGAAAGATTTATAATAGTTTTTTTAATGCTCTTATCAGTTATTTCAGCCACGGGTAAATCGTAGCACCAGAGTCTTAAATTGCAATATAGATTAAAGGTGACGTACTATGTCAAATCCAGGGCTTTGTTTGCCTCTGCATCTGCCAGAGAATTCTCTAACCTGGGGATATGTTTATAACTTATTTTTTTCAAGCTTTGTATTAGGATTTTGATTTTACTAATAACGGGAATTAAATTTTGGCTTTTAATTTTATATCTTCCGGAAAGTTGCTCTGCTACAAGCTTCGAATCCATCAAGAACTTTATTTCAGTAACCAAAGAAAAATTCTGCTTTACATATTCCAAAGCTTTTAGGACTGCTGTGTACTCTGCAAAGTTATTTGTTTTAATTCCCAGGTACTTACCTTCTTCATAGATCTTTTTTTTATCTTCGTTAAAAATAACAAAACCGTACGAGGCCTTTCCCGGATTTCCGCGAGATGCACCATCAGTGTAAATTGATAAAATCATTTTAAAAGTATACCTCTCAGGACAATAATCTGCAGTAGCAAAATTGCGTATTCAGAAATTACTGTTATCCAGGACGCGGCAAAAAAAGAGTACTGAGGTATATAAATAAGATTTAGAATAAGATTGACAGTCAGGCCGGACGTGTAAAGCAAAAGCATGATTTTATATTTATTCCTGGTGATTAAAAACCACATTAGTAAAGAGGATAAAAAATAAGCCGGAAAACCAAATGATAAAACTTGCAAAGATTGAACAGCTCCTAAAAACCCGCCACCGGTTAAAATATTTATTAAAAAAGGCGCAAAAATTAAAGTTATTAATGTCCCAAAGGATGCCAGTCCGAGTAAGGATAGGCCCACCGAACGGATACCATTTAATGATTTAAGCATTAGCGGATAATAAGCATTCATGATAAAAGTAGGCAAGACCAGGACTGATTGAAAAATTTGATATGCAATATTGTAAATCCCCACATCAAATGATCCCTTAAAAAAAGCAATTAAGAAAACATCCATTCTAAAATAGACTACATTTAAAATTAAAGTTGCTGCAATTGGCCATGAATCTTTTACTAAATTTTTGGCAAATTTAAAATCAAAAATAGGTAAAATATTTTTAATGAACGGAAAAACAAGAGCAAGCGAAATAACAGCTATAAAAATCCATCCAATCATAAAAGCAAAAGTTAAAAAAGATAAGGAAGCTTGATTTCCAGCCAAGTTTAAGATTAGTAAAAGATAAATTAATGTTCCTATGGAGGAAGACAGGACTGATAAATCATACCTTAATCTTTGTTGAAAAATTAAGTTACAGGTGATAAAAACGCCGGATCCTAAAATTGCTAAAACCCCATATAGTACAGCTTGTTTAAAATTCAAGGAAGCAAACGGCAAAAAAGGAAGTAAACTAAGTGCTAAAAGTATTAATACCAGTGACCATAAAATTCTTATTCCCAAAAGCTTCTGCCACTCAATTTGAGATTTGCGGAGCATATGGGCATTAAAACCAAAATCATTCATTAAAAAAAACATGGTTAAATAGGTTAAGGCTAAAGTAAAAATTCCGGTTCCTGCTTCTTTATAATTTCTGGCCACAGCACCAATAATGATAAAGGTCGATAGCGAGGTAATAATTTTACCTAGAATCTGCCAGAAGGTCTGTTTGAAAATTTTACCCAAAATATTCACAAAATCATTCTAACATGGCCATTGATAATCCCCATACTAAAAATAAAAGTCTGTACCCTTGTGGCAAAGTTAAAAAATAATGATCAAATAATCCTAAAAATACTATTACGCCCCAAATAAGCAATAGTTTCCTTTTGTAAACCGGATATCCTATCAGACTAATTAGTCCTATCAAACCAATAAGTCCGGTTTCAGAAAGAGCCAGGAGAAAAATATTATGAACCGGTTGTAGAAATCTGCTGGGCCCGGATAGTAGTAAATCTGCTCCTTGGGGGATAAAGTTATTTAAACCCTTACCCAAAATAGGACTTTGCCTCCATAAGCTAAAGGCAGTCACAGAAAGTTCTTCTCTTCTGGTTAAAGCAAGGCTATCAAAATTTAATAAAGAAGTATACCTGATATATAAAATTGGTAATAATAATAAAGCGATTAAGATAACCAGTTTTCTTCCATGAGATTTAAGTATAAACATTGCTGGTATAAAACCTGCAACAAGTGTGGCCCTGGATACGGTTAAAAAAAGAATTAATCCTCCCAAAATAGCTACTGTTTTGCGGGCCGGAAGAAACAGGAGAGTAACAAGAATAAATCCTGCCAAAACATTAGGATGAGGAAAAGTTCCATAAGGCCTTAAAAATTCTTCTCCATAAAAATCAAACCTGGCAATACCGGGAGTAGACAGGGTAAATGTTCTTTCACCAAGTATCCAAAACCCAACTGACCCTGCTTTTAAAAACTGTAAAATCGCTAAAACAGCTTCTCCAAAGACAGCAATCGCTAAAGGCAAATAGATTTTCTTAATTTCTGTTTTTTCTAAACTCGCTATATAAATACCAAACAACCCGGCAATTAAGTATTGTTCTAGTCTAACCAAACCTACACCAATTGCATCCTGGTTAAAAACTAAAGAAAAAGCCTGAGTTAGCATAAAAAAATAGAAAAATATTAAGGCAAGTCTATTAATATGTTTGCCGCTCATTAAAAAAACTATCCAAAGAGCTAATGCCAGAATATCCCAAAAATATAAAATAGGGGACAGATAATCTATTGGCAGGGAATAAACAAAGGAAAAATTGGGCCAGAAATGACGTCCTAGTTGAGTTGGCAGAAAAAGAATTGTTAGAAAGAGAAGTGTTCTCTCAGCTTTCTTCACTTTTGACTTTTGACTTTTGACTTTCTACTTTAATCACGATATGCCTGTCTCTTCCTTCACCAACACTTTCTGAGGTGAGCCCACCCATTTCAGAAATCACAGTGTGGACAACCCTTCTTTGCCAGGAAGATTGAGGTTCTACTTCCATTTCTTTCCCTGATTCCAGAACCTGCTTACCCCATTCATTAGCCCTTACAAGTAACTCTTCCATCTTTTGTTTTCTCCAACCCTCAACATCAAGGATAACTCTTTTAAACTCACCCTCTTTTGCTTTTTTAGACATGATTTGATTTATCAATAACTGCAAACCATCTAATGATTCTCCTCTTGCCCCAATTAACCTGCCTGCATCTTTGGTTTCTATAGAAACAGTAAAATTATCTTCAACTTCTTCTATTTCATAACTGCCCTCAAGGAGTAGTAACCCTAATATATTATCCAACACATCACTTAATTTTTTTTCCATAAACCCTCCATTCCTCCCCAACCAGAGATCTTATGCTGCTGGATAATCCCCAGTATTGTATATATATTCCAATAAATTGCAAGTCCAATCGGGAATGTAAAAGCAAAATATCCAATCATAAGCGGCATCATATATACCATTTGGGACTGAACCTGACCCATACTTGCCTCTATGCCTTCTTTTTCTTTTTTCTCTTTTGGAGAATCCGAAGGATATTCTTTAACTACTTTTGGTAGAGCCATTTTAGACTGGACAAAAGTCAGGGCTGCTGTTAAAACAGGTATTAATAAAAGCAAAATGCCGTATTGTCCAAAATCCGCAGGCTTAACCCCTAAATTAAGTCCTAAAAAATAAGGATCCAGGGTGGCGGGAAGTTTTAAAGAGGGAAAATAAAGCAGCTTGTTGATATTGTCAATGTGCCCCCCTGCTCCAGGTAGTATATTAATAATTGACTGATAAAGGGCAATAAAAATTGGGATTTGAATTATAGCAGGCAAACATCCTCCGGCCGGGTTTACCCCATGCTCTTTATACAAAGCCATCTGGGCGCTGGCCAACTCCTTTTTATCATCCTTGTGTTTAAGCCTTAGCTCATCCAGGTGCGGCTTTAAATCAGCCATTTTTTTAGTGGCTTTAATCTGTGTTGCCATAAACGGCCAGACTAAAATTCTGATAATCACTGTTAAAAACATTATGGAAAAACCCAAAGCCCCGGGAATATTGATAGCATGCAAGCCCTGATAAATTAAAACCAGTAAATTTACAACCGGCCCGAAAAAAACCAAATTAAATACGTCTCCTATAGCATTCATCTACAGCTCCAAATTCTTTTAGCCCCAAGAACCAATCCTTGGGTAATCCCATGTTTTATAATCATTTGTTTGGTATATTCCGAACATTTAATTTCACTTCTGCAAGCCCCACCAGGAGCAAATAAAGCCAATACACCATTATCAAACGAAAGATATCTTTGATAAAAACAAATTAAACTAATTAATAATTTTTTCATTTTTTAGAATAGCCTTTAGTTCAAAAAGCAGATCTCCTGATTTTACACTAACTATACCTGATTTGGGAAGGGCTACTATATTAATAGAATTCGGTAGACTGGAATAAAGAGCTTGAAAAGCAGTAGAAACCAATCTCCTGGCTCTGTTTCTATTCACTGCTTTTTTAAAGTTTTTACCAGACAGGGCAATTCCTATCCTTGGTTTATCATTATCTCCGGTTTTGATAAAAAGTTTTAAATACTTGGTTTCCAAAGCTTTGCCAGCAGCCACCCATTTAAAATCTTTTTTTAAATTAAGTCTTTGGGATTTTGGAAGCATTTAGATAGTGAGCTTTGCCCTACCCTGCAGCCTTCTTCTCTTTATAACTTTCCTGCCACCGGCTGTTGCCACTCTGGCCCTGTATCCAATTTTCCTGGCTCTTTTTAGCCTTTTAGGCTGGTATGTTCTCTTTGGCATATGCGTAGTTTACTAAATTCTAAACAATAGTACAATATGGATACAATAGGTGCTATAATCTGACAACTATGCTTGAGGATCTTAGAGTTCAGGTTGAACAAATAACACATAGATTGCAGCAGGAACTGGATTACTCAAAACCTGATGAGGAAATTTTTACTGACCAAAAGCATATACCAGTGGGGTCAATCATGGGTTTTAAGGTTGTACTATACAAGGGGGCTGCCTGTATATCTCATCCTGAATGGGAAAGAATGGATGGTTTAGGATTAAGTAGATATTTATCAGACCATGCCTTCAAAAATAAATTAAGCAAACAAGTCTTTGACCATTATAAAGTGCCACATAGCTATCAACCTTATTGTGTAATGGTGGATGTTGTGGGGAGAAAACCCTATTTCTGGGGCGAAGAATTCCAGCCACCTGTTAAAACACACGAATTAAGAAGATTGGCTACCCTACTGCAAGAATACTCAGCCCAACCATCAATTTAAGCCGTAATTTGATCCAGTTTTTAATAGTTCCTCTGCAACCTATGAAGTAGTATAATACTTCCATGGCAAAAATTATTTCAGATCCAAAAATCCTTGGTGGTAAACCAGTTATAGTAGGTACCAGAATTTCTGTTGAGCTTATTATGAATTTTTTAGGTGCCGGAATGAGCGTTAAAGAAATCCTCTCTGAGTATCCAGAACTTAAAAAGGCTGAAGTTGTAGCAGCTATCGGGTATGCTCCAAGTTTAGTTCCTAGCGCTTTTTTGGGGATTTAGACCGGGAATCTTTTTTAATCACTAAAAGTAAGACTCCAAAAGCTATGGCTGCAAGAATTCCAAAAATAGTAAACGAATTATAAAAATCAGCTAGATTCATCTTTACTCCTGTCTTTTAATTTTAAAAACTGCCATGACAAAACTATAAATAGTATAGCAGCTATTAATCCCCTAATCAACATTAACATGGTTACCAAAACCGAACCTGCGCTTAATGGCGGCGTTACAAAAGCAGCAATAAAATAAGCTTTAGCAATGTCTAAACAGAAATTAGAAAGAATACCAGCGAGTTTTGGATCTATTATCATAGATTTTGACTATATCACATTACTTGGAAAATTTGATCCATTTGCGCAGCAATCAGAGCAGTTTTCAAACTGATCTAGTTTTTAATAGTTTCCCTATATTGTGGATAACTCAAAATAAGATTAAATTGTGGATAACTTCTCCCGCTGCCTGATAAATATGGATAACTTACGTCTTTGGCATAAATTTTTAGAGATTATAAAACCTGAAGTTGGAGCAGGCAACTTCAAAGCCTATTTTATAAAAACTCTTTTAAAGTCTGTAGCTGACAACACAGTAATCTTAAGTACGCCTTCTGCTTTTATAAAAGAAAATCTAGATAAAAAGTATAAAGTTTTAATGGAAAATATCTTTGAAAAATTACTCGGCAGAAAGATTAATCTAGAATTTACGGTTAAAGAAGCAACGCCGGATTCTCAAGATACCGGCGATGATGGGTTTTTCCAGCCAGCCCGAACTCAAACCCCGAAGTTAAATCCAAAATTTACTTTGGAAAATTTTGTGGTAGGGCCTACTAACAATCTGGCTTACGCCGCAGCTCAAGCTGTTATTCAAAACCCGGGTACCTCATATAATCCTTTGTTTATTTATGGAGGCACAGGGGTAGGGAAAACCCACCTGATGCTGGGGATTGGCAATGCTATATTAAACAAATACCCCGGCTTTAAAGTTAACTATTGCTCTTCGGAAAAATTCACTAATGATTATGTTGAAGCTCTGCAGACAAAACAATTTGGCATCTTTCGTTCCCGCTACAGAAATACCAATATTTTACTAATTGATGATATCCAGTTTTTCTCAGGCAGGGAAGGCACGCAGGAGGAATTTTTCCATACCTTTAATGAATTATCTTCTAAGGATTCCCAGATTGTGATCACCTCGGATAGGCCTCCTTTTGAAATTGCTAAATTGGAGGATCGTCTTAAAAGCCGTTTCCAGGGAGGTTTAATGGTTGATATGCAAACTCCTGATTTTGATACCAGAGTGGCTATACTAAAAAATAAGTGTATAGAACAAAAATACATCTTAGATGAAACTTCACTTAATCTAATTGCAGCCTCTGTTGAAACAAATGCCAGAGATCTGGAAGGAAAACTTATTCAAATTTTGCAGGCCCTAAAAACAAAAGGAATAACTGCCACGCCGGAAAATATTGGCAAGCTGTTAGGTAAAAAGGAAACCGAAGAACTCAAAAAGCTAACACCAAAACAAGTTATAACAAAAGTGTGTGAGTATTTTTCCATCAAACAACTGGATTTAATTGGGCCAAAAAGAGTCAAGGAGTTTGTTTTACCCCGCCATATCACCATGCACATACTGTCTGAGGATTTAAATTTAACAGTTGAAAAAATTGGCGATATCATGGGGGGGAGAGACCATACTACAGTTATGCACGGAAGAGACAAGATTAAGAAATTAATTGTGGAAAACAGGGCGATCCAAAGGATTGTAGGTGAAGTAAAACAAAACTTATCCACAACTATCCAGTAGTTATCCACATATCTGTCCACAAAAACCAGAAGTTTACCCACACGAAATTCTCCCAAAACTGAACTTAAAAATTAACTTTTACACATATCCACACAACACATTATTACTACTACTTATATTAATATTATATAGTATAATCTAAACCCTTGTGGATAACATTAACTGGACTTTAGTTGGAACCGTTGGGCTTTTATTTCTTGTTGCTTACTTAATCGGTAGACTGCATGGGAGAAAACCCCAACTGGATATTCCAACAGATTTAATAGATTTATATAAAGGGGTACAGGAGCTGCCGGCAAGGGTATTGCAGGTTTTGCAAGGCTCTATTAATCCTCAAAAAGGCCGCATGGCAGAGCTGCTAACTTATGCTGAACTCCGCTATGATTATGACCGGATCATCCCTTTGGGTCAGCCAATTGACTTTATCGGAATTAAAAATAACGACAGGATAGATTTCATAGAAATTAAATCCGGCATAAGTTATCTCTTGACTTCGGAGGAAAAACACATTAAAAACCTTATTGCACAGGGCCGGATTAATTTTAGGTTAATTAAAGTAAGCGACTCAGAGATACAAAAATTTGTCTCTGCCCGGAAAGAAGATAACTAAAAATGAAGTTTTCAATACTGCAACAGGATTTGCTGCCCGCACTATCAGCTGTAGCCAGGTCAGTAGGGGTGCACTCAACACTGCCGGTGCTGGATAATATCTTACTCTCGGCTAAGGGTAAAAATTTAAAAATCGCAGCGACTAACCTAGAGATTGGAGTTATTAAAAATATACCGGTAGAAGTTGATCTAGAGGGAGAGATTACTATACCTGCGAAAACTTTAGTTGAGATTATATCCGGTTTAACCCAAACAGTAGTGGACTTTGAATCAGAAGGAGAAAATATAACAGTTATAAGCGGCAAATTTAAAGCAAAAATTAATGGAATATCAGCAGGCGAGTTTCCGGCAATACCTTTGTCTTCTGAAACTGGTATCAGTTTCCCCAAAAAAGCTTTTCTTACCTCATCCCAAATTCTTTTTGCCTCAGCTGTTGATGAGGGCAGGCCAGTACTAACAGGTGTTTTAACTAATGTTTCCAATGGCGAGCTGGATTTTGTGGCAACAGATGGGTTTAGGCTTGCCCATCGTCAACTTAAGCTGGAGGATAAGTCAGCCCAATTTAAAAGCTTAATCCCCGTGAGAACCTTTGAGGAGGTTTTGCGCATAATTTCTGAAGAAGAGGTAGAAGAGGTTAATATTGCCACCTCGTCGGATCAAAATCAGGCTGAATTTAGATTAGGTAAAACAATTGTCTCGTCCCGTTTGATTGAAGGTAATTTCCCGGCCTGGGAAAAGATTATTCCCACAGCTATTGTAGGCAGAGTACTGGTAGATCGTGATCTGTTTATGAAAGCTATAAAGCTGGCAGCGGTTTTTTCCAAATCTGAGGCTAATATTGTCAGTTTAGTCACAAAAAAAGACGGACTGTCTTTGCAGTCTTTTGCCAAAGAGCTGGGTAGTCAGGAAAATACGGTGGAGGCAAATGCGGAGGGAGAAGAACTGCAAATTGCTTTTAATACCAAATTCTTGCTTGATGCTATTTCAAACATCCCTACAACTCAGGTTAGCCTTGAATTTTCAGGAGCGCTTTCTGCTACGTTAATTAAACCAATAGGGGAAGAAGGCCTGGAGTTTATAATTATGCCTGTCAGATTATCTTAAACCCCGCGGTAAGAAACTGTCCTAAAATGATAAATTTTTTCCTGGCCCCAGTTTTGAACTCCATCAAATTTAGTTTCAGGCCCGATAAAAATAGTATAGGTTACGCCTAACTCAAAAGGTTTGACAGGGATAATTTTAGCTGTTTTCCGGTCACTGCTTAATTCTATTTTAACATCTAATTTAGGCTCAATTCTAAGTTTAAACTCACCTGAATTTTGCAAAGGCCTGTTAAAGGTAATTTCGATTGTTTGATTTGAGGAAACAATATTATCCTCAAGAGGATCAGGGTTAGTGGAAATAATTTGCGGAGGGTCATTTACAGAAACAGTTTGTTTGATTTCAGGCTTAGTGGAAATGGCAGGAGTTTCTTTTTTTTGAGTAAAATACCAAAAGCCTAAAATTATAAGTAAAATAAGTACGAAAATGGCTATTTTTTTCATCTGCATAAATTAAAGTATAAATCAGAGTCTTTAAATACACCATCTTCCTGTAGAGTTACATGTACATGGTTTTGGGCAGTTCTATAATAGCCAACAAACGTGCCTGATGGGTAATGGTTGCCAACTGTAAGTTTTGTCAAGTCTAAATGAACAAATCTAATCCTGTAAGACCTTCCATTATATGAGGCAGTTGCTGCTAAATCTTGGCCCACATTTATTCCTCCGTCAATGATAGTCCCGGTTGTATCAACTGTCCAGTCAGCACTTTGACTTCCCAAAGTGGGGAGGAAAACAGCTTTATCTGAAGATTGAACATCTATAGCTGTAGTTCTTCCTGTGGGGTCTCCAGGGAGACATGGAGCCTCTTGCGCTTGGTATTGTGGAGTGCAGTGTCCGCCTGCGTCTTTAGAACCTAAAGTTATGGTTGCAACCCCGTTTAAAGGACAGCTAACAATACCAGCTCCTCCGTTGGGAGTATAAGATGTTGAAGAAGTGATAGCTGTTGTAGCTCCAATTCCTGTTGGAACCAGTTTTGAATACCAGTATTTAAAGTTATCAGGGAAATTGGGATTAGTTTTGAAAGGGATTGGGTCACCCGGAGAGGAATAAGTTAGCAAAAATTGGGGAAATTGGTCATTGGTAAACTTGTTATCAAAACTATTAAAGAAACAACCTAAACTTATTTGAATATCTGTTGTGGGTTTTCTAACATCACAGCCTAATGGGTCTGAAGCAGATACTCCCTGGGCTCCTGATTCCTCAATCCATAAAGTGAGCAAAACTGCCGGGTTCCAATTATGAAGCTTGGCCTGGTCGATTATTAACTGCCAGTTATCTATTTGGGCATTAGGCCAGATTTGCTTAATTTGTTCTCTAATATCCTGCACACTTATGGACGGGTTTCTTAAGGGTAAAGTATAATCTACTCCGTTTACACCTGTGGAAGAAACAGGCGCAGCTTCGCCGGATGGGGTGTTTCCTGTAATGCCGCCAATTATTCCTCCGACAAAAACAAAAAAGAAAATCCCCAAAGCTAGCCCCCAAAGTAGTTTTTTTGATCCTGAAGATTTTAAAGAGCTGTTGGTTATACCTCCAAGCCTGGGGCGTGGAATATTGGAAATTCTTCCAAAAGCTCTGAGACCTCCAGTCCCTATTCCCCCCAGGGCATTATATGCGCCGTTAAGTAAAGGGCTGCCAAATCCCCTGCCTGCTCTTTTGAGCATATTTCCAAAACCACCGGCAATTTTCCCCAAGTTATTCTTGGCAAATATTTGGGTATTTGAGCTAAAATTTTTAACAAAATTAGGAGTTTTAAAACTGCGGATATTAAACCTTTGTGAAGCAGGCTGAGGTGTCTCAGCTTTAGGTGGTTCTGGAGTAGGGGGTACTCTGTATATGCGTTGTCCAGAAGAAGAGACGGATGGAATAGAGGGTAAACCAGGCATACCTGTTGCTGTGCCAGCAGGTGTTTGTGCGCTTACACCTTGTTCGGTTGAAGTTGCCTCACCGCTTGGTTGTCCGCCAGCCACCTCTGCCGCAGCAGGCTTTTCTGCTAAAACTTTGCTTAATTCAACTTGCTGTGCCTGGGTAAAATTACCTAAAAGAAATTTTCTATTATTCGGGTCTGATAAATATTTAAGTAAGGCATTGTCATCTTTGAATTTATCTCCCTGAAACTGCGGAAATTTACGGAGTAACGAGAGACAGTAGGACTTATCTACAGGAGTTCTTTGTCCGGCTATTGTGGCAAAAGAAGGAATTTGTGCTATATTTTGTTTGAAGCCGCTATCTTTAAATGCTGAAAAAAATACTACGAGTTTTTGAATATCCCTGTAATCCATATTATTAGTTTATCATCAAACATTTTGCCGGGCTAAAATTTCTTTCGGATTGGATGTAATCAGTTGATGCTCGTTGGGTGAGGCCACCACTCTCATAGCCACATGAGTGTTTCCTGCAAAGAAAAGTCCCTCCCCGATACCTTCTGACATCAAAAGCCTTTGTTCTCCTTCTGATAAATTAAATACCTGGGCTAAAAGATTAATTGAAGCCGGGGCTTGTTTAAGCAGGATCTGGATCGATGAGTTGGAGATAATTTCTTTTCCCCGATCCAAAGATAGAAAATCCTCCACATCCTGGGTAATGGTAGTTAGCCCCAGATAATACTTGCGTGCTCGTTTGGCCATATCAACCAAAAAATCAGCAGAATCCGGATTTCTCATTAGATACCATGCCTCATCCACAATCAGAATTCTCTTTTTTAGCTTACTTCTGATCTTGGTCCAAACATAATCCAGGATCATATGAATAGCAAGCGGTCTTAGTTGATCAGGTAAATCCCTGACTGAAAAAACCGTAAAAGAGTTTGACAAATCAATATTAGATTGAGATGAAAAAATACCAGTCAGTGAACCCTTGATAAACCGCTCCAGTCTTGCTGCCAGCTCCATGGCTGATCCTTCCTCCATTCCGATTAAAACTTTGTATAAATCTTCCATTAAAGGCGGTTGTTTGTTTTGGGTTTTAGGATCATCGGTTATTCCTTTTAACTGATAGGTTTGTTTTAACGACCTGTCCAAAATCGCTGCCTCAACAGGAGATAAATTTCCTAAAACAAGCTTCAAAAAGGCAGTTAATGAAAGTATTTTCCTGCCTAATTCATTCTCCCCTGATCCTAATTCCTGGCTCATGTCAAAAGGGTTGATTTTAACAGGAGAAGATGAAGAGAAATTTATATATTCCCCTCCAACAGCTTGAGCCAGTGTCAAATATTCCTGCTCCGGATCAATAACTATTATCTCTGTTCCAAACATTAAAGACCGGAGAGCCTCCAGCTTCACAAGATATGATTTTCCTGCACCGGACTTGGCAAAAACAACCGAATTCGAATTTTCTAAACTGAACCGGTCAAATAAAATCAGGGAATCATTGTGCTCATTTATTCCATACATAATTCCTTCATTAGCAGTAAGCTCAGAGGAGGCGAAAGGGAAGGTTGTAGCTAGCGATGTGGTATCCATATTATGAGTTAAGTTCAAAAGATCCTGGCCCAAGGGTAAGGTAGAGCGAAACCCGTCTTCCATTTGCAGGGTAGTTGCTTTGGCAATCATTGATAAAGAAGCCAGGGTAGATTCTATTAATTTAGAGGTATTTTGTAGCTCTTCCATTGAGTTGGAGGGGACACTCACATATAAAGAGAATTGGAAGAATCTTTCCACTCCGCGGACCAGTTGGTCCTGCAGCCCAATGGCATCTTCCAGTGCCACTCCCACTGCAGGGTCAATTGCCCTGCCTTTTTCCACATCAGTTTGAATAGTAGCCTCCATTTCTGCAATTTTTCTTTTTAACTCATCCAACACTCCCTGAGACTGCGAAGGATAGATAAACATAGAAATTAAAAGGGAATGGTCAAAAGAGATTAATGGCTCAAGCCAGTTTGATTCTACAAATCGCGGGTAACTTGACACAAAATAGGTTCTGAAAAATCTGTTATTTATTCTTAAATGATTAAAATCTACTTCAATTTCTGCCGGTGCCACTACATCAGCGATTGTTAATTGGGGCACAAGAGATGGTTCTGGCTGTTTCATACATCCTCCAATTCTTCGGTCACAAACGGGTGCGATCTTGAAGGTTGAGTAATAATCGGAGGGTTGTTAACAAGCTGTTGGATGGTTGGAGTAGCTGGAGTAGCTTTAAGTTTGATTTCCTGCGGACTTTTTAAACTGACCATTAACTCTTCAGGTTTAATAGGCTGTGTAGGCAGGTTTTCCACTGACTGGCCATTATAAATATCAAAAAAAAGTTCCAGCAGTTTTTGTCCACTCAGTTGGATGGCCTTAAGTCCAACTCTTTGCAGTTGTCTGACTACCTGATCTTTTCTTGGCAAAAGCACTGTTTTTATCTTATTCTGCAAGGTCTCGCTGGAAGATAAAAGCCCTAACTCAAGCTGAAAAAGAGGGATTACCACGTAGAATTTTTTATCCAAAACATCGTTTTCTTTTATTGTTGTCTGGATAAACTGGCGATACTGGACAATCATTTTAGAAAGCAGAGGGTTGCTTTGTATCTTTTGGGCTTTATCTAAAAGACTTAAATATGAGGTGATATTTAATCTTTCCGAGTGAATAACAATCTGTATAGAAAAGCTTAAAGAATTAAGCATTTGGGCAAATGAAGAGATGATGGCGGTTTGTTCCCGCTCAGATAAAAGGCCAAAATTTACAGCAGAAACTGAAAGTATTAAAGCTCCACCGCCTTCTTTTAAGGTCACAATGTCATCTTTTATATCAGCAATAAGTATATGTTCCTGTGTTGTGCTCATTTTATTTTGATGTAATCATAAGTGGTGGTAAAATTTCACCGGTTAGTTCAATTTGTAAAACATCAAAAGTGTAATTGTCTTTTTCCAGCTCCAGGGTGTAAATGCCATTAGGAAGGGGTGTAGAGCCTGAAAATTGGCCCAGCTTGTTAGTTTTTAAGGCTCTCACCGGTAGGCCCTCTTTATCATAAATCACAGCCACTGCCCCTTCTAAATAATTGCCTGTTGAATCTTTAACTACTCCGCTTAAGACATTGGGGAAAGTAGTCAGGGCAAGCTGATTCTGTTTAGGTTTAGCAGGAACTACAATCTTAATTTTTTCAACAGCGGCAACAGGTTTTTCAATTGTCTGCGGTTGGGTTACAGTTTCCAGCTTACCTTTTATTGCTGAAGCCTGGGAAACTAAAGTTTGTAAATCAGATAGAATTTTATTAACCTGACCTGAATAATCAACCGGAATTTGGGTTGGTGTTTGGGAGGCTTGTTTTATCTGGCTTAAAGTCCGCTCTGTTTGAATAATCTTCATTTGCAGATTTTGTGCTTCTTTGGCTAAATCCACTGTTTTTGCCAAATCAACAGAAGTAGCCGGAGCTTGAGTAGCAACTTGAGTTGTAATCTGAGGAGTTATTTGAGGAGCTGCTTGAGGAGTTGACAAAAAAGTAATAAAGCGGCTGTTAAATAAAGGTTCTTCTTTAAAAGTTTTACTTCCTTTTTTCCAGACCCGCTTAGTAGGGGAGTAAATGGCTTTGAAAAAAGCCCCAATCCAGGAATCCAAAGGGCGGGAGTTAATTGGTAAAAAAGCTAAAGCAAAACCAGACCCGCCGGAAATTACTATTAAAGGCCAAGCAACAATTGGATAAATTGGAGATAAAAAAACAAACAGTGAATAGGCAATTACTGAGCCTGTTGCTAAATAAACAAACTGTTTCAGGGTCATATCCCCGATAAGGTGGAACTGGAAGCTGGTTACATTTTGTGGAATGGGGTGCGGTTGCATAGATACTATCTATATACAATGTGAAAAAAATAATGGCAAGAAGCACAAAAGAGATCATTATGGGACAAATAGTATAATTTTAAATTTGGTTCTTGAAAATTGGAAATTCTCAAGCTATGCTTGAGTCGTGGTGTTCCATCAGCCTTTGGCTGAAAGGAACAAGGGAACTCTGTGCAACTCAGAGACTGTGCCGCAACTGTAAGTCCCGCTTCGCGGGAAAAGTCAGGAGACCGACCACTTCGCCAGCTGGCGAATTAATCCCGTAGCAGGAAAAAATATGTCAGTTCAAGAACTTGAAAGAGGCTATTTACCAACTTCAGTACAATCTTCCGAAATTTCTACTCTACAGACTCCTAAAAGAGTTGATATATACCCCGGACTGGGGAGGGATTCAGTTTTAACAGAAGAAACCGGATTTACTCTGGGGATGGAAATGGTCCGTTTAGGCAATGATTTAAATTTTGCTTTAGCTTCGGGTAAGAATTTGGCTGAAGCATTAAATTTTGCCACTGATGAGCTGGAAGTTAATATCAGAACTTATGTTGTTGAGTTTATAAAATCCAAGACAGTTCTCCCTCACAAAAACAGATTTGATGTTTTTGATGGTACTCAAAGAATGGTTGGAAATAATGGTCGGCCTGTGGTGGATGCAATTTCCTCCCAAGAGCGGAAAGGTTCAGTACTTCAGGTATCAAAAACAATTGAGTCTTTTCTACTTACTGCTGGTCCTAATTCCTTTGCAGTCATGATGAGTCCGGATGGCTGGAGCGGTTATTTAGATAAAAACGGGCAAGGTCATAATCACTTTAATGCTGAAACAATGATTTTCTGGAAAGACCAAAAGGGGGTTTTGAAAGGTTTGACTTTGGTGACAGACTTAAAGCAAGATCAAGCAGCAGCAGTGATGAAAAGATTAGGGGTTTCAGAGCAGCTGTTAGGAGGTGACAGCGAAGAAGATAGACTCTCTAATATTGTCAGAAACCCTGCTTTACTTTCTTTCCCACGCTCAGATATAACTCCTTTTGAATATGTTTTAGATAAAATACTGGCAGTTCGCAGAAGAGAAGATTTCAGGCTTTTACAAAAAGAGGGCGATCCGGAAATAAGATCGATTGAAAAAACAAGGGAAGATATCAGAAAGTTTGATGAGTTGTTGTTATTTGATCAAAAAGAGGAGGAATTAATCTCTAATCTCAGGGAGTTTATTCTAGGAAGAATATATAAGTTAGGTGACAGAAATACTCAAGAAAGAATTGCAAAAGAGATAGAGCGTACAGTATTAAGTTTGGCAGGAGAACATTTGAGGAAAAACCCTGCAACCTGGGAAAGCTTTTCTGGCGTATACAAAGCTAAGGTAATTCAGAATCCTTTCGTTCAAGATTTAGATAATTTCGGACTGGAAATTGCATTCCTGAAAAGTCGAGCAGGCTGTCCCTCAGGATCTTTTGTAGCGAGAGTATTAGGAGGAGTTAGTTTGGGAACAGAAGTTATTGGAGAAACAATGCCGAGTACAGTTACTGCTGCAGAATTGGCAGATAAGGATTTTTGCATTAGGTGTGGGGCTTGTGGAAAATATATCTGGCGCATAGTTAGGAAAGGCGGTGCATGCCCTAAATGTCAAGAAATCAGAGCGTGTGCATAGTTTTAAACTTATTCTCGTCAGCACCCTATACCCTATGCCCTAACTAACATGGCAGAAAGAATAAAAAAGGCAGATATTTTAATTTCTTCTTGGTGCTTGACATTAACTTCATAAATATACTAAAATACGTATAATGGTGAATTACGACTGGTCAGTAGTTTTCTATGTTGAGGAAAACGGTAATGAGCCGGTAAGGAAATTTCTTAGCAGTCTTGATTTAAAAACGCAAGTCAGATTTGATTGGTCGATTGAACAGTTAAAGATAAGGAATGTTACTGCCAGGGAACCGTTAGTTCGCCATCTTGAGGATAAAATTTGGGAACTACGGGAAGAAAGTAGTACTGATATCTATCGATTACTGTACTTCTTTTTTACTGGCAAGCAAATTGTATTTGTCCATGGGTTTGTCAAGAAAAAACAGAAAACTTCGCGTCGGGAGATTGAAACTGCGCTTGAGCGAATGAAAGATTTTACTAGAAGGTATACAGAGTCAAAAAAGAGGAGGTGAATATAATGAAAAACAAAAATAATGTAGCAGTAGAAGGTAAAAGAAGTTACCGTAATTGGCAAAAGAAACTAGCAGAAACTCCTGACTATCCAGCCATCTATCAAGAAGAGGCTGCCAAAAAAGAACTATGGTTACAGCTGGTAGAAGCTCGCCAAAAGGCTAGGTTGACCCAACAAGAGGTGGCTAAAAGGTTAGGTGTCTCACAAGCCCAAGTAGCCAGAATTGAAAAACGTGGCTATGAGACGTATACTTTAACCAGTCTCCGCCGTTATATTCAAGCATTGGGTAAAGGGTTTTCGCTGCAGGTTACAATTAATCAGCCTGCAAATTATACACCAGTTAGCCTTTAAACTAATCAGTAGGTCTAATAACATGGATTTTTTAAATCAAGCAGTTTCGTCTAGCTCACTGTAAACTTATCACAGACTTGCAAAGATATTTGGGAAATTCTATGCTGAAGTTCCTGTTGACTTAAAATGATACAATGGTCTAATTGTATTAGAATGAATTATGTAACTACAAATATTAGGATTCCTGAAGAAGACTATTTAAGGTTAAAAACAGAGGCTGTAAATAAACGTACCAGTCTTGCCGGAATAATCAGGGAAAAAATACAGAAGAAAAAAGTTAAAAAAATATCTTCTCTGGCATTAATGGAACGCATCAGAAGACATGCTCACGAAAACGCCAAGTATTTGAAGGGTTTTGATGGAACCAAGATCATCCGTGAAATGCGAGATCAAGCTAAATGGTAATAGTTGATGCCTCTGTTGCTTATAAATGGTTTGCTAAAAATGAGGAAGATTCGGATCTTGCTTTAAGTATCCTGCAAGAACATATAAATGGTCAAGAGAAAATTGTTGTACCTGATCTGATTTTATGTGAATTGGCTAATGCTTGGGTGACAAAAACCGCCATTTCTTCCTCAAGAGTTAAAACCAACCTGGAAGATTTACAAAACGCCCGCTTGGAAGTAGAAAGCCCAACTTTTGATTTATTAGCCAAAGCCGCTGCCTCGGCTAAAAAATATATGATTTCTGTTTACGATGCCATTTATGCGGTTTTAGCTAAAGACAAAAGATGTAGCTTGGTCACAGCGGATAAGAAGTTTGCAGAAAAAATCAATCTTCCGTATGTAAAACTGCTGGAAGAGTTTAGTTAGGTCGATCTTCGTAAATTACTCACGAATCCGTCAGGATTTTATTAGTTTTTAATCAAGCGGTTCGAGTCCTCCCGGTATAAACTTTCTGCAGAAAGGAAATTTGACAGTTAGTTAGCCAAAGCCCTAAACTGAAATCAGTCCATGAGTTTTGGTTTAAGTCTGTAGTTTTCAGTCTGATAGCTGAAAGCTGACGACTGATAGCTGTTCACAAAAACATGGCAGAAAGAATAAAAAATATGGCAACAGATTCTACATCTCTGGAAACAAGACCACCCGCAATTTCAACAGCTCCAACTTCGGAAACTAGTATTGTACAGGCTACCGGGTCAGATGCCAGCCCAGAAGCGCTATCGGTAGAAGATGCTCAGAGAGCCATAGAAGAAGCTGGATTAATAACAAGTCCTCAACAAACTGGAACTTCAATAACTCCTGAAAATTTTACAACCGGCCCCATTGGTACTACTCAGACTCCCGGTACCATAGACCAGCAAGCAGCAGAAATAATGATTCAAGAAGGGTGGGAGGGTGGTCCACCACCTCCAAGTGATGGGGGTGGTGGGGATGGAAGAGGCTCTGAAGGTCCCAGAGGACCAGAAGGACCTAGAGGGCCAGAATGGGAAGTTAGTCCGGAAAGAGGAAAGATGCTTGTTGATGAATTTATCAGATTAAGGACAGAATTCTCTAATGAGGAAAGATATAAGATGAAAATAGGCAATAGTTTTCTTCCTTCAGACTACCTAAGTAGCCATCCTGAACTATACAAAGATGAAGGTTTATATTTCAGCCAATTATGTGAAGACTTACAAGAATATGTAGATTTACTCTGTAAAGAAAGAAACGACCCTGATCCTTTTGGTCCTCATAAAGCTTATCCAAGGCCAGCCCAAAGGGATCCTAACCTGCCAATAGTACCACCGGAATTTCCTCCCTTGCCGCAAGCAAGGCAGGAAATGAATGAAATGGTAAGTCAGTTTCTTGCCCAATACCAACTTGAGGGAGCTGAAGAGTCTGAAGATCTGGAAAGTTTTCCTGTAGAAGTTTTGCCTGATCCCTCTGACAATAGTAGGTCAATAAATACAAGAAGAGATCAGTATAATAACACAACTAGTCGAGAAGAATTTGAAGCTGCCCAGGTAGATTTGCTAGTCTATTTTAGACAAGCAAAGAATAATGGTCTTTTAGGAGAAATTGACGCAATTTTAAACTCAATATATCAAAATTTTGATAGACCAGGTATTTCATATGAACAAGCAGAAGATTTACTGGAGCGTGGAATTATTAGAGCTAGACGTGTAGCTGCAGTGGAATTTCGCGAGAGAAGTATTGAATCGCCTAATCTTTCTCAGCAATTCGCAGAAGTGGAAGATGCATATATTGATTGGGCTAGCCGTAGATTAGAAAGACGCCTTCATGGTCAACCACAGCCTGAACAGAGATTAGGAGAATGGTCTATTCCTGCTTCTGAAGACCAAAGAGAAACTTTCTGGGAAGTTGGTTCTTATCCAAAATATTATCATATAACAGCTAGAACTCCGGAGCAGTTTCTAATAGCTAAAGAAACTTTTTTCCAAATGATTAGATCCGGATCTGTAGGTAAATCCCCAACAGCTATTTTTGAGCATGTTAAAAATTTCATAGAGGTTTTTGGTTCAGAAGGAGGAAGACAGGCCAGAGAAGGTAATGTCACGGAAGAATTTATGGAAGAAAATAGACTGGAATTGGAGGCTTTATTATATGTTTTTGTAGGTAACTACTCAAATGAAGTTTATAACCCCAAGCAGAAAAAAGAAGCAATGATGGCTATGTCTTTGGATGAAGGGCCAGCTAGATGGATTGCATTATACCATGCAGGTAAAGGAGGAATAGCTGCTTTTACTCATATGTTTGATTTTGAAGTCCTGATGGATATTTTTAATAACTCTGTTGGGGAAAGAGGAGAGCTAGATATTATTGCTGGTCATTTTCTGCAGGATGGAATTCAGGAAAAGGTAATTGGACGGGGGATGGGCATTGTACTTAAAGATTATGACCCGAGGGATGAGTATTTTAACTCCGATGATTTACAAGCAAAAATTGATGCGGCTACAGATTTAGAAAGAATTAAATCAGATTTAAGAAGAATTGAACAAGATATTAGCAGTAAAAGAATAAAACTGAAGCCTGGTGAGACAGCTTTTGGCCTATTGACCGAGCGTGATCAAGCAAGAGTTCATGCTTATGAAGCAAATCGACGGCGGTTAGGTTTAACTAAATCCGATGAAGAATTTAAAGCTTTATATGAAGGTTTCGATAAAGGTGACTACCATATCAAAAATTACCTAAGTTATAAAGAAGATCAAGACCGTTTTACAGAAGATCAAAGTAAGCCTGAAGATCAAAGACAATACCAAAGAAAATATTCAGCTTTTGCTGAACTTCCGGAAAGCATCAAGAAATCAATAGATCTAGGTAGAATTCAGGTACAGCTTCGGGAACTCCAGCAAACTATTCGTAATGGGCAAATTAGACTAGAAAAAGGTGAAAAAGCAGTTGATAAATTAAGTCCACGAGACAGACAAATATACCAAGCAGCCTTTGCTGAAGCAGCAGCTAATTTTGACATTGCTTTTCAAATGCAAGGAGTACTAGGAGAGAAGGCCAGGAGAGGTAGAGGATTTTTGTATGTTGATAAAAACACGCATATCCGTCGTTACTTTGAAATTGGGGATAAGCTCAGATTACAAAGAAAAGATATTAATAAACCAGTTGACTTTAATGAAGTAAGGGAATCTCTTTCTGGAGAGGAGAGAAGATCTTTTGATATAGGCTGGATGCTTTCTAAAATAAGAGATGGCAAAAGATTAGATAGTTTTCCTCAAGACTGGCAAGACTTTTATAATAACTTAAGTCCTGAGGATAAACATGACTTTGTTGAGAATATACCCGTATATCAGGGAGAAAATTTTGTTCAATGGGGTGTTTTCTGGACCAAGATGAAATATGCAGATGCCCCGGCCAAAGTTAGAAGACAAAAAGTAAGAGAGACAAGAAAAAGACTTATAGAAGAATTAAGGACGAAAGGGTATGATGCTCAACTTTGGGATGATGAGCTAGGCACAGACAGTCAACCTAAACTGATGACTTTTAAAAGACCCTTGGGAAAGATAGAGCCTAATACAGGTCAATTCAGAAAATTCAAAAATGATGAAATACTGGGTTTTAACCAAATAGGTGAAGAAGTTAAGCTTTCTTTCGATAATAATGGCAATCCGATAGGTTTAGAGTTTGGTCAGGATGGTAAAGTGATTATTTATGATAAAGCTGATCCTGACACCCGCCAGCTTGTTCATTACGACAATCTCAATAAAAATACAAAAGCAAAGCTGGTTGGGGATACTTTAGTTGAGGAAGCTGTAGCAAGTTTCCAAATAGCCGCTCAAAGTGATGATTTTCGCAACCGTTATACAGACCATACCTATTGGTATTACCAAGGCAATAATAAAGATACGGTGTTAGCTCCTCGTGTTCGTGAGGCAGCGGAACGAATCGAAGATGGTGAGTCGCGTCCAGAAGATGAAGATCCACTGGCGACACAACTTTTAATTATAGATCCCACTTTAAGACGAGTTAGAAGATTTGAAAGCGTTCAGCAAGCAAGAGAAGTTACCTTGATGGCAGCTGCGGTTTTAGAATCCTTCCAGGATAAACAAAGAACAAAACACTCTTTACATAGGGCCTTTCTTCCCAAAGATGGTTATGTGGGGAGAATGAGAACAGGTTACAGGAATGAAGATTGGGCTGGAATGGATAGGTTTACCATGGGTTTTGAAGAATTTGCCGGCCAGCAGCCTCTGCGTTTTGCCAGAAGAGGAATGGCCTGGATTGGTAGTGTTCCATTTGAGCATGATGCTGCAGGTCCCAGATGGGGAGTACATGGCGTATCTGGAGCAATTAAGGTAATGGCAGATGAAATTAAAAAATATTCACATCAAGGTATAGTTGGACAATTTGGCCTGACGAAAATCTTTGAAGTGCAGGATAAAGCAGTTGAGATGTTTAATGATTTAGTCGGCCATATTGATCCTCAGACAGGAGAGTGGGTATTTGGTGCACTTGAAAAACCAACTGATAATAATGAAACTATGCATAAATATACTAAAGATTCTAGGGATAAAAAAATTCTAGCTGATCCTACAAATACTATACCATTTTTATATGATTTACTAAAATGTGTTGGCAGGGTAACAAAAGTTACTCATGATATGAGGGCGATGTATTCAGCTACTGATAATTCAGCAGGGGCTATAAATTTAGAAGAAGTAGATGTATTTAATTTAGATGATGATAGTTTTAATACTGCTATTGAAACAGATAAGGAAATCTATCTCAAAAATGGTACCGCCAGGAATAGACAAAGTGCATTTTTGGATGGAGAAGAAGATTGGATAGGATTTTATGAGTGGTTACAGGATGATAGTCCAGGAGGGGGGGCTGACGTATATGCTGGAGAAAAATACTGGAACAGATTTCTTAATAGGAAATATAAAAAATTTGATGGAGATGAAAATAAAGAAGTTGATTATATTAAAAATTGGTTGACTGATAAGATAATATAATTATAACTATTCTCCCTTAGATTTGCCTCTGTTAGTCCACCAGGTTCGCAATTTTCCCATCCCTCCGGCTTGTGAGGCATATGGGCTCAGCTGATATATTGGTTTACCCTGTTCGTCATACTCACCAGTCATAGAGTATACAGGTGTATCAGCTAATCCTCTAAGTCTAGCACCTTGACCACTGGCATACCCCACTCCTTGTTGAGCCTGGTTAGCATATCCTCTACCAGCACCAATTCCCCCACTAATTTCCTGACCCAGTAATTGTCCAGCTTGAGATACTCTACCAATTGTTTTACAGATAATATCAGGGATAGAAGGAGTTGCAACCAAAGCCCCAAAAGCCAAAAGTACATTGATAAAGCTTAGATCTAAACCACCAAATAGAGGAAAAACTACCTGGCCAGTAACTGTTGCTGAGCTTGAAACTACAAATGGAGGGTAATTTTCAGCAGGACGGAAACTTTTTAAAAGAAAAGCCACAAAATAAAACATTCCTAAAACAGCAGGAAATGCCAGAACATGACAAAGCATATTTAAAATCCAGGCTGTGGCAATACTTTGTCTGCCTGGCAGCGATGCAGACATAAAATGAAATGGTGCTGTAATCGTTAAGAACACAATGTTTAAATAAGCGCTTATCAAACGCATAAGCAGTTTAAACATTGTATATAAAAGTATAACTGTGGCTATAAAAGATAATGCCATTCCAGCCATAGCTGTAGGATTAGCAGCAGTTGCTGCGCTGGTAAAAACAGTAATTATTGCCTGTACTGGTTCTCCAAAAACAGGAATTGCTTTTAATAACTCTGTTGATTGCTGAGTTGTTTGAGCAGTTATAAATACTGCCAAGGCTGTTAATGCGAATTTAGCACTTGCTCCCAGGCTATCCCAAACTGAACTAAGGGCGTTTGATGCAGTATCTTTATCAATAATTCCCGTAAAACGGCTAAAAATAGTTAAAATATTTTCAGAGGAAACCTGCTGTGCTAAATTGGTTTTGGTCGGATCATTAGCTGTTCCTTGGGCAGCAGTGAAAAAATATCCCACCAAATTAGTTCCTATAAAAGCAAAATCTGAAATAAAGGAGGCTAAGAAGTAGCTAAATGTAATCAGAATTAGACCTATAACTAGTCCTGGTAGAGCAGATTGGACTGTGATGACTGTTTGGGGATTAATTCTTTGTCTAAACATTACCATCAGCCCGATAATGACAAAGATAATAATCATGATTAAGTAGGCAATATTTCTGGAAACCTGCCAAAGTGCTAAGATGGGGCTTAATACAGCAGCTCCTGATCCTCCGACTTGAGCGTGAGCAGTTTTAACTATTCCCAATCCTTCACCAACAGAGGCTAAATAATCTGCGGTTCTGATGGGAGGATTTATATATAACATGCCTATAAGTGAGGTAGCAGTTCCTAAGGCTCCGCCTGATAAATTAGTTCGAGACAGTACCGGTATTCCGGAAACATATGTTAAACACGGCTGGCCAATGACAGATGAACCAATCATTAAACAACTAAAAGTATGAAAAGTATTTTGCATTATCAGGTCTGTAAAGATGGGAGAAGTAGGGGAAATGGTAGAAGGCAGGGGAGCATAAGAGGGGTTTTGGGCAAAAGCCAAAGGGGTTAAAAATAAACTAATGACTAATAACCAAAAACCAATAACTAATTTGCGGGCAAACATATCTTAAGAGTAACTCAAATGCAAGATATTTTGCAACTATTTTACTTTTTCCAATAATTCAAAATATCTATCCCTGGAAAGTCCTGCTGTAGTCAAATTAGTTCTAATATGAGTAACAGCTACATTATGAGGGCTAGTTTTTATAACAACTGGCCTAAGGATTCCTGGTTTTGTCATAGAGATATGATCACCTTTAGTTCTGGAAATTTGAAAACCATCTTTCTCAAAGATCTGCACTAATTTTTTATAGTGGATAGGAACAATTTTTGGCATTTAAATCCCCAAAGCCATACGTTCTAAGAGTACTGGATCATTGCTTGTCCATAACTTATGCTCGGATTTGAAACCAGCCTCTATTAATACATCTTCTAAAGTACCCATTCTTCTGCATTCTTCCAAAAACAGCTCAACTGCTTCTCTTAAGGACTCCTTAGCCTCTTTTTTCGTACTTCCAAAACTGGAAACATTAAGTTCTGGGGCTATAGCTACATATTGTTTATCCTCTTTGAATATTTCAATACGAAAATTCAGTTTCATAATATAATAATTTTACGTTTTTAGTTAGAAAAAGGCAAGCTGTTATTTTATGGAAATAATACTTTGGTGTTAAATATGGTCACGTCAATTCCGGTAAATGCGTGTATAAGCTGTAAGATCAGCCAGGCAAATGCCATGAATATTATGCCTAAAAGCGCCCAGGTAACTGTTTGATGAGCTGCTGCTATTGCTTTTGGTTCTCCTCCGGACATTAAATATTTAAATCCGGCCCAGACAAGCATAACCAGAAGTGCGATAAACCCCAAACCAACCATAACTGAAATAACACTGGAAAATACTTTTTCAATCTCATTTAACCCGGCCGGAGGAGGATTCATCAGCTAATTACTGGGGACCTGGTACTGCAATATTGCCAAGGTTAATTCCCACAAATTGTCCTCCAAGTTTTGCCAAGGCAAAAGCCACAGATAAAACTGCCAGACCAATCAAGGCATTAATAATCCTATTTCTGGCGTGTCCTACTGCCTCTTTATCCCCCCCTGAGGTGATCCATTCAAATGCTCCCCAGATTAGCATTATCAAAACCATAAAAATAGCCAATACAAAAGCTATTTGTAAAAGACCGGTAGTAAATGTCCCTAAATCAGAAAAACCTTGAGAAGGTTTATTAATTTGAAGTTGTGCGAAAGCAGTAAAAGGAGTAATGAGAGATGAAGCTATAAATCCTAAAAAAGTTATCTTTTTCATTTATATCTAAACTATATCCTCACAGGATTATGCTTGTCAAGTCCCTCTTACAACTTTTGTTGGCCCTCAAAAAACTTAAAGCCGGTAAATTGTCCAAGCAGTTGTATGACAGCAAAAGCAACAGCAAAAAGTATTATGCCGATTATGGCATTTATAATTTTAACCTGGGCAGATTTTATTTTTTCTTTTTCTCCCTCAGATATGATCCAGTCAAATGCTCCCCAAAGGATCATCAACACAAGTACAATTGCTGCTACTGAATAAAAAAGAATAATCATGTTTGATAAAATTAAACTAATTCCACCAGCTCCACTTGAGTCTTTACTAACTATACCCTGCAAGGCAGGTGGAGGTGAGACTTTACCAATAACATCTTCAACGCTGGCAGCAATTAATTTAATCATTGTTTAAATATATTAACAAATCCACCTGTCTCTGGTCCAAAAACAGAAGAGAGCAGAAACTGGATTACCAAAAATGCAAACACTAATATTATAAACCCTATGATGGCATGGGTAATCATCTGCTTACCGCCTTCCACCTCTTCTTTATTTCCTCCTGCCTTTAAATATTTAAAAGCTCCCAGTAAAAAATAAAGAATTACTAAAAATGTGGCTATAGAAAATATAGCAGGGAGAATTAAAGAAGTTATCTTGCCAAAAGAGGTAATCTGGCCAAATCCAAATTCTTTTCCAATATCAATTTGTGCATAAACAGGGTATAGGGTATAGGGTATAGGGTATAGAAAAACAAACAATAAAAATAAAAAAATAATCATTTTTTTCATAAATTATTTTAAACTCCTTATAAGGCTGTTTAACATTTTCTGAACTTCCGTAAGTAAACTATTAATATCTTCGAACTCTTGTACGGTTAAAAAATCTAATTCTTTTGCAATTAATAACTGAGTTTCCAGCTCAGCACCGGAAGCAAATGCCGTTCTTAAAAATTGTATATACTCTTGCCTGTGACCCCTGGTATAACCTTCAGCAATATTTGAAGGAATTGATACTGCACACCGGCGCATTTGTGACACTAAACCATATAATTCCGACTTAGGGAATTTACCGGTAACTTTAAAAAGCTTAATTGTTAACTCAAAAGCTTTCTGCCAAACGGTTAGTTGTTGATAAGAAGTTAGCATAATTGTATTTTACACTAAACCCTAACCCCTAGTTCCTAAACCCTTTCACTAAAATGGCAAACCTCCTATCAGTATATCTTTAAATATTTCTCCGGCAAATTGAGCAATGAAAAAGGCAGAAAAGATTACCATCAGTCCAATCAAAGCCCACTTAATTCGCTCTCTGGCCTTTGCTAAATTTTCCTTATTGCCGGATGCCATAATATATTGAAAGCCTCCCCAAAGCAACCAGAAAAAGATTAAAAATACAGCAATATAAAAAGCAATATTTAAAAATCCGGAAATTAATGCTGCTAGATTGGCAGTTGGCCCGCTAAAGTTTTTTACTCCGGTATCTTTTAGTAAATCACCAAGGTTTTGCATAAATTTTTATTTAATACCAAATTGTGTCCCCAGTCCCAGTATATCAACTCCGATAATTTTAAGCAGCAAAATAGCAAAGATAACAAACAACAGGCCAATAATGGCAGACTGGAACCGATCCCTTCCTGCTTGCAGAGTTTCCGGATTACCGGCAGAGGTGATCATTTGGAAAGCCCCCAAAAGCATCATCAAAAATGCCAATCCGCCGGAAATTGCTGTTAAAAATTTCAAAAAGTCTTTAATTAAAGCAATCGGTTCTGTATGTATACAACCAATGGCTGTAGAAATACCGGGATTATCTGTACCACATGGTGTTCCGCCTCCAGAAGTACATTTACCTGCTTTGATATCTTCTACAGTGCAAGCCTTAGAAGGAATAGTCCCTGAAGGATTTACACCTCCTGGTCGATCAGGTGTTCCTACTGTAAAGGAGAGTGGACAAAGAGGTGAACCATAAAAATCTTTTTCCCCTTTAATTGGATTATAATAATCCTGATCAAGATTTCTTTGCCGCAAAGAAATTATATGAGTACCTGGTGTCATTAATTCTTGAGGTATTGGCTTAGGGCCAAAATTTTGCGTGTCTACATTGCCTGCTCCTGGAAAACTGAGTTGAGCCCGACCAGTGGGATTATTAACAATGTCGATGGCATCATCATCAAAAAAGACTACAAACTTACCGTCTTTAGTTAGATTTTCCCCTGAAACAGCCAATTTGGTGGCAGAAGTGATACCTTTGTCAGAATTAATACTCAGTTTACATTGAGTATTACTGTTGATAACTGTATAAGTAGTGGTGCATTGGTCGACCTCTTGATTGTTAACTACTGCCTTTACTAATATTTCATGAGTTCCTTCATTAAATTCACAGGGGCTAGTTCCTAAACCAATGCCAACAGGTCCAGTTCCTCCTGATTTATCCAGTTCTACTGTAATATTTGTATCACCTTCTTTTGCAGCATCTTTTTTCTCATTTCCAACACCGCACTTAAACTCCATTATATAGGAATCATAATTTTTATTATCGCCTACATTAACAGTAAATTTAGCTTTGTTTTGGCTATTTAATAAAGGAGTAGGATCAGTCTGGGCAGAGCAGGAAGGTAATGCATAGACAGGTTTTGCGAACAGGGAGAAAAATATTAGTGTAATTGGTAACAAAAATAATAGAAAGACAACTTTGGACATTAAAATTAAGCTTAGCACAAAGGTAAGTTAGGGTCTAGGGAGGTCTTGACGTAACAAATAATGTATGGTATGGTTAAATACAATTAGATGAAAATTGATTTCAGTACATTAGCTGGATTTGACTGGGATCAAGGTAATCTTGAACACATTAAAAAACATAACGTGGATTTTAGAGAGTGTGAAGACGTTTTTTTAAACAAACCGCTTATTGTGTTTATTGATGAAGAACACTCAACAACAGAGAAACGGTATAAAATCTTTGGTGTAACTACAGATGGGAGGAAGCTAGCATTAGCAATGACAATAAGAAATAATAAAATTAGAGTGGTGATGGCAAGAGATCGAAACAAGAAAGAAATAATGCAGTTAGGAGGTGAAAGAAAAAGAATATGAAAAAATTAAAAACTATACCAAAATTTAAAAACGAAGATGAAGAAAATGAGTTTTGGTCAGCTCATAGTTTTACTGATTATTTTGATATCAACAAAGCCGTAATTAACCCAAGTTTTCCAAATCTTAAGTTTTCTACCAGAAGTATTACCATCAGGGTTCCCGAATCCTTGCTTAACTCACTTAAAATGTTAGCCAATAAAAAAGATGTTCCTTATCAATCTTTGGTAAAAATATTTCTGGATGAAAAAATCAGGGAAGAGATAAAATTAGGTTAAAGTGGTAGAATTTTAAGGCATTTCTTTATGAGAAAAGTCTTCCTTTTGTTATTTTTTATTATCTTTTCACTATACGCTATACCCTATACGCTATACCCTACTCGTGCTGATGAAATAGAGGATCTGCAAAAACAAATTGATTCTCTAAACCAGGCAAGAGAGCTTTCAGTCAAGGCCACCAAACCCCTGGAAGGACAACTGGAAGGACTGCAAAGACAGCTGGCTCAAATCCAGTCAAATTTAGATATTTTATCAGCCAATATTAAGCTTAAGCAAAAGGATTTGGATTTAAGGGAAGAAAAGTTGGTTATCCAGCAGGCTCTTTTGGAAAAGCGGGTCAGGTCTTATTATATCCGTTCATACTTAACAAACCCTTTGTTGGTTATTCTTTCTGCAATTAATTCAGGAGATATATTTAGAGAGCTGTCATATTCTCAATCCATCACCCGTGAGGATAAGCAGGTTATCACATCAATTACCAATGATATAGAAGATTTACTAATTCAAAAAGACAAGCTGGAAAAGGATAAAATCCGGCTGGCCTCACTACAGGCAGAGGTGGATAAAAATGCCGTCTTTTTGGGAGGGGAAATTAAAAAAGCCAAAGCTTATCAGGCTGATTTGTCTTCTAAAATTGTTGCTCTTACAGCCCGTCAGCAGGAAATTTTAGCCCAAAGACTGGCTTCTCTTAATATTTCCAGATCAGCTGCCTCAATAGGGGTCTGTGTGGATGACAGAAATGTATCTCCTGGTTTTGGCAATGCATATGCCTTTTTCACTTATGGGGCGCCCCATAGAGTAGGTATGAATCAATTTGGAGCAAAAGGTAGAGCGGAAGCTGGACAGGGAAGGGATGAAATCTTAAGAGCATACTATACAAATTTTGAAATAGTAAAGTGGGATACGAATATAAAAATAAAAGTTGCTGGAAATGGGGAGTTTTCTCTTGAAGATTATGTTTTAAGAATTTATGAGGTGCCGGAATCCTGGCCAATGGCAGCACTTGAATCTCAAGCAATTGCAGCAAGATCTTATGCACTAGCTTATACGAATAATGGGAACGGGGAGATTTGTACCAGTGAATCATGTCAGGTTTTCAAATCCAATCCAAAAACCGGAGCTTGGGTTCAAGCAGTAAAAAATACTGAAGGACTTGTTATGGCCAGTGGAGGAAATCCTATTAAAGCCTGGTATGCATCTACTCATGGAGGGTATATTTTCAGCTCCAGTGAAGTTTGGGGTGGGGGTAGCTCGTATACAAAACATGCAACAGATACCACAACAGGTTCTGCAGGAAACTTTGAGGAACTTCAGTCAAATGCTTATGATAGAAGTTCTCCCTGGTTTTATTGTGATTGGGGTTCCCGTAGCCAATATAACAAAACAGCGTGGTTAACATCTGAAGAACTGGCAGATATTGTAAATACTCTACTGCTGGTACAAGCAGATTCTTCTACTGCGGATCATTTATATCAAACAGATAAGTCTTATCCTGATAACTGGGATGAGGCAAAAGTTAAACAGGAACTTAAAAATAGAAATATCACTCCATATAATAGTGTTTCAGGAGTTTCAATATCAGCTGATTTTAGTAGCGGAAGGACAACTTCTGTAAATATATCCGGAGATGGACCTTCAAGAAGTTTTAATGGGGGAGATTTTAAAAATAGGTTTAATCTAAGGGCTCCTGCCAATATTCAAATTGTCGGGCCATTATTCAATATTGAGCAGAAGTGATATACTTGGCCTGATGTTTCCATCATATATTCAAAATCCCCAAAATTGCTCCTTTGAAGGTCAAGACACGGATGAAAAAATACTACTTCTTTTAAGGGCTCATCCAATCACTAATATTCCCTGGATAGTTTTATCTATTATTATTTTCTTTATCCCTTTTTTTGCATCCAAAATAACTTTATTTTTTGGTTTGGATTTAAACATCTTGCCTCAAACTTATTTGTTAATTTTTTTAATAATTAACTATCTTTTAGTTTTAATAATTGTATATGAGGGGTTTTTGAACTGGTATTTCAATGTCTATATTGTAACGGATAAAAATATTGTAGATGTGGATTTTCATTCCATACTTTTTAAAAATATTGACGTTGCACCACTTCGTAATATTGAAGATGCCTCCTCTTCTATGGGAGGGATTTTACACTCTATTTTTAATTATGGGAATGTTTTTGTTCAAACAGCAGGAACAGGACAGAACATAGATTTTATTTCTGTATCGAAACCACATCAGGTGACTGATTTTATTTTGGATGAGGCTCACAAAATTCATGGAGGAGGAAATTAATGCCTACCAACCCGACAGATTTTTTCAATAATAGTTATGTACTTTTTTTCATCAAGGCAGCAACTTTGATTTTACTGGTCTTTTACGCTATATTTGCCTTAATTATAATTAGGCAAGTTGATTTAATGGGTAAGACGCTAAAAACTAATGTTGCGCCGGTTGTTAAAATTCTGGCTATAGTTCATGCAGTTTTTGCAATATTGTTAATATTTTTAGCATTAATAATACTTTGATAAAATGAAATTAAAAATTGCTCAAGTAATAGGTTTAAATACTGATCAACAAGCTTCCCAGGTTATTTCAACTATTAGAGATGCTGATAATGCTTTTTTTGCTGTTTTGACCCTTACTTGCGATGATGCTTTTACCAAAGGCAGGCAAATTTTATCTGATTTGTCAGATTTCTATTTTGATTTTGAGGGTAGTACTTCTGAAAAACTGACAGCGACTTTTGTAGAAGCAGATAAAAAGCTAACAACTGAAAATTTAAGTTTATCTTTAGCAGCAATTTCCGGTAAGGTCCTTTATTTAATAGGTAAAGGAGAGCTTCAGATGTATTTAAAAAGAGAAGATAACTTATCTGCTCTTTTATCTGTTGGTTCCTCCGGACAGATTATCTCCGGATTTTTATCGCAGGGGGATAGATTATTATTTACCACAAAAACTTTAATAGATTTTTTAGGCAGTGATTTATCCAAATCCATGGATCTTCCAATTGATGAATTTGAAGAAGAAATCACCGGCAGAATTGGGGTAACTCCGCTGGAAGGTTCGGGTTTAGCCGGACTTGCCATTGAGATAGAAAAGGAAGTTGATGATGGGGAAATAATACCTGGTTTATCTAAAGAAGAGCTTCCGGTTTTTAATAATCCTGCTAAATCTGCTGTTTTAAAGGAAATTTCAGTCAGTTTATTTAAAAAAATACTACTACTCAAAGCTTACTTTCCAAAAAGCAACAGAGGAAGATTAATTATAGCGGTCGTACTTATATTAATTATTGCTCTGGGAGTTGGATATAAATATAAATTATCAAAGGATAAACAACGAAATGCTCAATTCAGTCAAAGTTTGCAAGCTGCTAAAGATGATTTTAATGCTGCCAAGTCTCTTTCAACTCTAAATCCAAAAGAGGCAAAAGAAAGATTAGACTTGGCAAAAAAGGAAATAAGCACTGCTTTAAGCTTAAAGCCTAAAGACACTGATGCCGGTGATTTAAAAAAGCAAATAGAGTCAGATTCCAGTTCGATTTTGCAGCAGGTATCGCTGTCAGATTTTCCCTTATTTTTGGATATGGACTTGGTTAAGAAAAACTTCAGGGCTACCCGGATGAGTTTGTCAGGCAGTAAATTATTGCTGCTGGATCCGGCAGTTAAAACTTTGGTGGTGCTGGATTTAGCTAAAAAAAGTAATCAGATATTAGCAGGAGCAGACCAGTTAGGTGAGGCTAATTTTGTCTCATTAAATGGCGGGTTAGCTTTTATTTACTCCAAAGATAAAGGAATCCTAAAGATAGATACTACTAATCAAAAACTGACTACTGTTGCAAAAACTGATCCTGATTTAGGCAGTATTGCTGATATTTATGGGTTTGCCGGAAATATTTATCTTTTAGATTCTCTCAAAAGTGCGATTTGGAAATATCTGCCAACAACAGATGGATACTCTGACAAAAGAGCATATTTAACCTCGGGTACGAAAGTGGATCTTTCAAATAGTTTAAGGATGCAGATTGAATCATCGGTCTATGTTTTAAAAAGCGGGGGAGAAATAGTAAGATTTACCAGAGGGGTAAAGGATAATTTTGGACTGGAGGGATTGGATAAAGGAGTGAAAGATCCTAAATCATTTTTTGTTTCATCAGAGACAGATAATTTATATGTGCTGGATTCCGGAAATTCCAGAATGTTAATTTTAACTAAGACCGGTAGTTATAAAGGATCTATTAGTGGTGATAAATTTGGATCCGCTTCTGATTTAGTAGTAGATGAGTCAGCTAAAAAAGTCTATCTTTTGGATGGATCAAAGATTTATACTGTAGATCTGAAGTGAAAATTCTTAATAAAAAGGCTTTACATAATTATCATATCTTAGAACATCTTGAAGCCGGGATAGTTCTTGAGGGCGGAGAAATTAAGTCTATCAGAGCTGGCAGGCTGGATTTAGGTGAGTCACATGTGCGGGTTTTAAACGGGGAAGCCTTTTTAATCAATGCCCATATTCCAGCGTATCAGGGATCTAATCAAGATTATGATCCGCAACGTTCCAGAAAACTGCTTTTACATAAAGCCCAAATAAGCTCACTTATTGGCAAAGTTTCCAAAGGAGGTGTGAGTATGGTGCCTGTTTCTATTTATGAAAAAAATAACAGGTTTAAGGTGGAGGTAGGAATAGCCAGGTCTAAAAAAGAATTTGACAAGAGAAAAGTGATCAAGGAGCGGGATAATATCAGGCGGGTAGAACAGGAACTTCGTGGTAAAGAATAAATTTTGTGGTTTACCACACGAATTGTGGAGATGTCGGCTGTGAGCCGAGTCCAAAATTGTTTCAATAAAAACTTCTACAAGCTTAGCTAATTAATTTTTTGTTCATTAGTTGTAACCAGTTAGCAGGAAAACTAATGAATGATCAAACTTGTCTTTTGTTAATACTGATCGATCAGAATTGTATTAACAGCATTCTAGCTTTGTACATACTGTAAGCTTCCACTAGAACGAGAGAGACTTAAAGTACCTTAGGCGTAAGCGTAAGCCCTTTGAGGGGCTACGATACCACCAAGGAACGCAAGAAAATTCTTAGCGTTTATGTTCGAGACAATATTTAACGTTATATGTTTCCTTAACGGCTTGCAGTTTTTAAAGAGCAATCCTGTCGAGACAATACATCCCCAGAGTTGTATATTAACATACTGCGAGCTTAAAATCAAGTTATTATCATGAACGTAGTTCTTGATTTACTATTTCCCAAAAAATGCGTTGGGTGTAATAAAGAAGGCAGTTATTTTTGTCAGGATTGCATAGGAAATATTTTACAAACAGATTTGATTTGCCCCAACTGTGACAGGTTAGCCATGGGTGGCTTAACCCATCCGATTTGTAAAGATAAATTTGGTTTAAATGGACTATGGAGTTTGGGAATTTATCGTGATCCTTTAAAGAGTGCAATCCAAACTTTAAAATATAAAAGAGTTCAGGAATTAGCAGAAATTTTAACAAATATTACTGTGGAATATTGGGCTAAATATCAGCCATTTGTTTTAGATCAGATTAAAAAAAATAATGGAAAAGGATGGGTTGTTATTCCGGTTCCGCTACATTGGTGGAAAGAAAATGATAGAGGATTTAATCAGTCTTCTTTAATCGGACAACTTTTATCCAAAAAATTAGGTTTAGCTTACTCTGAAAGCTTAAAACGCACCCGCTATACCAAGCCCCAAGTAAAGCTAAAAGGTAAACAAAGAAGACAAAATATCAAAGATGCTTTTGAGATTACTAAACCCTATACCCTAAACCCCAGTCCCTATATTTTATTAATAGATGATGTCTGGACCACAGGTTCTACTTTAAGAGAATGTTGTTATGTTTTAAAAAAAGCCGGAGCGAAATCCGTCTGGGCAATAACATTAGCTAGATAATCATTGATAATGTTTTGTAATTACTAAAATTTTAATCTTTTCTTCCTCAGGATCAAAAAAGAAGAGAGCTCTATAATCTAGATTGATTCGAAAGCTTCTAATTCCACGTTCTTTTGGTTCTAATATTTCTGTGTGTAAGCTGGGATGTCTAAAATCAATTTTTAGAAAATTTAGCTGTTTAATAAACTTTTTTGTTAGATTGTGTTTTTCTAAATAATCAATGATTTCCTGTTTGAGAGGAGCAATATTCATCTAAGAATTTTAATCATGTATAAAGTAGTCGCTATTTTTAAGGCCTCTCTCAAGATCTTTTAAAAAGGCTTTAGAGTATTTACCTGTGGCTTTAAAACTATTTAACACTACCTTCGCACTTTTAGTATCAGGTCCTTTCATAGGAAAATCTTCTTCAGCTATAACTTCTGGTTTTCTCAGGAAAGTTCTTATTAAGGCACGGAATAATTCACTGCGGTTGGCAAACCCAAATTTACCAATAGCTTGGTCAATTGCGTTTGTTTGTTCTACTGTTAAAGAAATGTTTACTGTTCTCATAAACTAATTATAACAAACTTTGCCAATCTTTGTCAATTGTAATATAAGATGTGCTCTGGTAAAATTAAGCTCATCAGGTGGGTTGTCCGAGTGGTTTAAGGAGACGGTTCGCTAAACCGTTGGCAGAAATG
>CAYICZ010000009.1:0-31977 GCA_964362195.1 uncultured Gammaproteobacteria bacterium
AAACAATAGTGGGGGATGTGGGAACTTTTGTAAAAGGCATGGCAGGAGGAGTTTTTAAGAATATAGAAGAAGAAGGAGTTAAGGCGCTGGTTGAGGGCTTGGATTTTAAAGATGAAATTATTGTATTAGTTTCAGAATATAACGGCCGAAAAACACTGGAGGCAAGAGTGGTTAAAGCTGCTGATAATTTGGATGCACTGGCTCAAGCTAAAGGTGTACCCGGGGCTGCCGATGCGTTAAAATATTTTAAGGAAGTCTATCACATCACAAAATTTAACTGGCACAAAGTTGCAGTTGATTTAATTTTATCAGGTGAAGTGGAATCTGCCAGAGATTGGCAGCATAAATAAATATGCTAGACATTAATTATATTAGGGAAAATTTGGATAAGGTAAAAAAATCTGTTGAAGCCAGGAAGTCTGATGTGGACTTGGAAAAACTTTTAAAGCTTGATGATCAAAGAAGAGAATTAATTTCCAAAGTTGATGATTTGAGAGCCAAAAGAAATGAAGCTGCAAGAGCTAAGAATATTGAAACCGGTAAAAAAATTAAAAAAGAGTTAGAGGAATTAGAAAAAGAACTAAAGAGAATTGAGGAGGAATGGAATAAATTAATGTTTTTAGTCCCTAATATTTTACTTGATGAAGTGCCAATAGGTGATGCATCTAAAAATGCAGTTATCAGAAAAGAAGGGGAAATCCATAAGTTTAATTTTAAGGCTAAAGACCATATAGAACTTGGAAAAAGTTTGGATATTATAGATTTTGACAGGGGAGTAAAGGTGAGCGGATTTAGAGGTTATTTTTTAAAAAATGAAGGAGCAAGACTTCACTGGGCAATTTTAAATTTTGCACTTGATTATATATCACAAAAAGGTTTTCAAGTTGTTGTGCCCCCGGTTATAGATCGAGGCTTTGCTCTTTTAGGAGCAGGACAATTTCCCTGGGGTGAGGAAGATACTTACAAAATTGGGGAGGATGAATATTTAGTAGGAACAGCAGAAATGCCTTTAATGGCTATGCACTCAGATGAGACTTTTAAGGCAAAAGATCTGCCAAAAAAATATGTCGCCCTATCCCCTTGTTTTAGAACAGAGATTGGTTCATATGGAAAAGATACCAAAGGTTTATACAGGGTACATGAGTTTTATAAAGTTGAACAGGTAATTCTTTGTTGGTCAGATGAAAAAGAAACTTTGGGATTTTTTGAAGATTTGCAGGATAATGCAGAAGGAATTTTGCAGGAGCTGGGTCTATCTTATCAGGTGGTTTGTTTATCAAGCCAGGAGATGGGTAAAAAATCAGCCTTAACTTATGATATAGAGACTTGGATGCCGGGAAGGGAAAGTTATGGGGAAACACACTCCAATTCTATTTGTCTGGATTTTCAAACCAGAAGATTAAAGATAAAATACCGCGATGAAAATGGAGAAATAAGATTTTGTCATGCTTTAAATAACACAGCCATTGCCTCCCCCAGAATCTTAATTGCCTTGTTAGAAAACTTTCAGCAGGAAAATGGATCTGTTAAAATTCCGGAAGTTTTACATAAATATACCGGCTTTGGCGAAATTAAACCTAAATAAATGACTACTATTGCTGATTTAGAAAAAGAAATAGAATTGATAAAACAAAGGAACAAACGGGTAGAAACAGAAAAAACCTGGGAAACTTCCTGGACCAGAAGAATAGCGATAGTAATTCTCACATATCTGGTTATTTCTCTATTCTTTTTATTTGCCGGAGTATCTCAGCCTTTTACTAATGCCATAGTCCCTGCGCTAGCTTTTGTCCTATCCACAGCATCAGTGCCAATTTTTAAAAACTTTTGGCTGAAATATATTAAAAAGTAATTTAAGGTTTAGGGGAGGGTTGATTCATTAAATCACCGGCGCGAGTTGCTGTTCTTGTAGTACCTCCAATTTGTCCAAAACTGGCAGAATTGCTGGATTCAGGTGGGGCTGTTGGTTGTGGAACCTGGGTAGCTATAGGGGCAGGAGGTTTAACAGTAGTTTGCTCTGTTACTGCCGGAACTGAGGTGGTAGTTTTAGGGCTTTGACCAACCCCTAAAATAAAGTATGCAGATGTGCCAGCAACTACTATAAGTAATCCTATTCCTATTCCGATTAACCATTTAGGAATTCCCTTATGTCCATCTGATGGTAGCGTTGGAACTTCAGGTGCTTCTGAATTTGACTGAGAAACAACTAGAGTTTCGGGTGTTGCTGAGGCTTGAGCATTAGGTTCTGCCGGTGCTGCGCCACTACCTGCAATTAACTGTGATAAATCAGTCGGAGCGCTTTCGGTTGGAGTATGTTCTATTGGAGCGGAACTTGCCATCCAGCTTGGTTGAGTAGGAACTGTATCAATAGCCGGCGCCTGAGTTGGTGTTCCCCAGGGATTATCCAGAGGTGAAGTGGTTGTTGGCTTTGTAAAGGTAGGATTTGGTTGAGGAGGGCTCCAAGGGGAAGTTTGCGCTAGCGGATCAGGTTGGACAGGTGTAGTAGGCGGAGTGGGAGAAGCACCTGGAACAGGCGGAGAAGTTGTAGGTGAATTTGGATCGTTAGAATTATTATCCATTAGGCAGATTGTTTGTACGTTTAGTTTATTAAAAAGATAGACTGCTTGTCAATCATCGACTATAATAAACAAACTATGTTAGGCTTCCTGGGGAAATTTCTTGATTCAAATGACAGAGAAATTAATAAACTTAAAAGTATTGTTGAGGAAATTAACAGCCTTGAGAAAAAAATCTCCAAACTATCTGACAGAGAGCTTCAAGAAAAATTTGCAGAATTTAAACTTCAACATGAGAGAGGGAAAAGTTTAGATGAATTGCTTCCGGAAGTTTTTGCCCTGGTCCGTGAAAGCGCCAGCCGGAATATCAAGCAGCGCCATTTTGATGTGCAGATGATGTCGGGAGTTGTACTGCATCAGGGTAAAATCGCCGAGCAAAAAACCGGTGAGGGAAAAACCTTATCTGCCACCCCGGCCATTTTTTTAAATGCTTTAACCGGTAAAGGAGTACACGTGGTGACAGTTAATGATTATTTAGCCAGAAGAGATTGTGGCTGGATGGGTCCGGTTTTTCATGCCCTGGGAGCAAGTGTTGCCACCATTGTACATGAGCAGGCTTTTGTTTATGACCCAAAGTATAAAGACCCTTCAAAAGATGATAAAAGATTGCAGCATCTAAAACCTGTTTCCAGAAAAGAAGCCTACGAGGCAGATGTAACTTATGGTACCAATAATGAGTTTGGATTTGATTATCTGCGGGATAATATGGTTTTTAAACTGGAAGATCAGTCCCAGCGGGGCCATCATTTTGCAATAGTGGATGAGGTGGATTCGATTTTAATTGATGAGGCCAGAACTCCTCTTATAATTTCACAGCCGGCACAAGAAGCTACGGAAAAGTATTTTAAATTTTCCAAAACAATTGAATCTCTTTCCCCTGCTGATTATGTTGTTGATGAAAAGTTAAAAACTGCCCATCTGACTGAAGGCGGAATTTTAAAAATTGAAAAGCAGTTGGGAATTGATAATTTATATGAAAAAGATTTCTCAACTCTGCATCATTTAGAACAGGCTTTGAAAGCAAGAACTTTATTTACAAAAGACAAAGATTATGTGGTAAAGGACGGAGAGGTAATAATTGTAGATGAGTTTACCGGACGATTGATGATGGGGAGAAGATATTCTGAAGGTTTGCATCAGGCAATTGAAGCAAAAGAGCAGGTTTCAATTCAGCAGGAGTCACAAACACTGGCAACTATTTCTTTTCAAAACTACTTCAGAATGTATGAAAAGCTTTCAGGAATGACAGGTACTGCCACAACAGAGGCGGAAGAATTTCATAAAATTTATACTCTGGATGTGGTGGAAATTCCCACTAATAATCCTATGGTCAGGACAGATCATCCGGACATTATTTATAAAACTCAATCAGGAAAATATACAGCAGTTGCTAATTTAGTTGAAGAGCTTTATAAAGCTGGCCAGCCGGTTCTGGTGGGAACGACATCTATTGACAAAAACGAGTTTTTATCAGAGCTGCTAAAAAGAAAAGGAATTTCACATGCTCTGCTTAATGCCAAAAATCATGAAAAAGAAGCAGAGATTATTGAGGACGCCGGTCAAAAAGGTTCTGTAACAGTGGCCACTAATATGGCCGGTCGTGGGGTGGATATTATTTTAGGTAAAGGGGTAGCAGATCTGGGAGGTTTATTTGTGATTGGTACAGAGCGTCATGAATCCAGAAGAATTGATAATCAGCTTCGGGGAAGATCAGGCAGACAAGGAGATTCAGGGGAAACCAGATTTTTTGTATCACTAGAGGATGATTTAATGAGAATTTTTGGCGGGGAACAAGTTTCCAAGGTAATGGATTTTCTTAAAATGTCGGAGGATGTGCCGATTGAACATGGACTGGTTTCAAAGGCCATAGAAGGAGCACAGAAAAAAGTAGAAGGGCATAACTTTGATATCAGAAAACACACTGTTGAGTATGACGATGTGATGAATCAGCAAAGAAAAATTATTTATGAGGTAAGGAAAAAAGTTTTGGGGAGAGGGTCCAGTGGACCCTCGAGTGCCAATTCCAAAGATACAACCCTCAAAGATGAAATCTTACAAAAAATAGAAACAGAGATCCGTAATATTGTCACAATATATTCAGAAGAAAGGATAGATTTTGAAAAAATTATGGAAGAGTTTGCAACAATTGTTCCAATTGATGATGAATCTAAAAAACAAATTACAAAACAAGTATCATCTCAATCTAACGCTGAGCAAGTGTCCACATTTTTGTTTGATCTTAGTAAAAACTTTTATGAAGAGAGAGAAAAACAAGTTGGAGATGAGGTAGCCAGGCAAATGGAGGTGTTTGTTTATTTAAATACCATAGATACTTTATGGATTGAGCATTTAGATACCATGGATGATTTAAGATCAGGTATTGGTCTGCGGGGTTATGCCCAAAGAGATCCATTGATTGAATATAAAAGAGAGGGCTTTGACCTTTTTGAAAAATTAATGGTGGAAGTGGATTTTGAAATAGTTCATAGAATTTTTAAGGTAGCAGTGCAAGGACAAGAGCCAATTATCCAGCAGCAACCGGTAGTAGTTGAGGAAAAACATCCGGAAATAGAAATTGGGGTGGAAACTGAAAAAAAGGAGGTGGAAAGCGGGAAAGAAGAAGGAGGAGGGGTTACGAAAGTAACAATAGAAAGAGGGGGAGTAGTAAGTGAGCAAATATATGGTAGCGAAGGACAATTAACAAAACAACATGGCAAAATCGGCAGAAATGATCCATGCTATTGCGGAAGCGGAAAAAAATATAAAAAATGCCATTATCCAAATTAGATAAAAAAACTGCTTTATCGCTACTTCCAAAGAGGCCAATTGATGCAAATAAGGGGACTTTTGGAAAAGTCTTAGCAATTGCTGGGTCGCAGAATTATCCCGGAGCAGCATATCTATCTTGTGCAGCTGCTTACAGGGTTGGTACAGGTTTAGTAACTTTGGTAACTAATGATATTGTTAAAATAATTGTTTCCAGAAAATTACCTGAAGTGACTTTTTTATCTCTTAATGAGGTTTTTGAAAACTTGTCAAAATATGATGTTTTACTGATTGGTCCTGGATTAGGTCAAAAAGAACAAACTATTAAATTTTTTAGAAAACTTCTAAAAGAAAAATTACCTAAAACTGTGATTGATGGAGACGGGTTAAATATTTTATCCAAAATAGATAATTGGTGGGAAAAATTAAATAGGGAAGTTATATTAACTCCACACCCGGGTGAAATGGGAAGACTGACCGGAAAAAGTGTTGAGGAAGTTCAATCTGATAGAGAAAATATAGCAAAAGATTATGCCAAAAAATGGGGAAAGGTAATTGTTTTAAAAGGAGCAAATACAACTATTGTCTCCCCCGGCGGGGATGTAGTCATATCCCTTTTTGCAAATCCTGCGTTGGCAACAGCAGGAACAGGTGATGTGTTATCAGGAATTATTGCCGGATTTTTAGCTCAAGGATTAAGCATTTCTGAAGCGGCTTGCTTAGGTGTATATATCCATGGTTTAGCAGGAGAAATGCTGAAAGAAAAATATGGTAATGCCGGAAATCTGGCAAGTGATTTATTACCCCTTTTGCCAAAAGTTATTCAACATATCCAAAAACTGAGTCAGTTAAATTAGTATCAGGAGTTTGGCAGCTTTTTTCCATTTTTTCTTTTGACGGAACACTCGTTGGTAAAATTAGTCCGATATGCCCAAACTTTTTTTCTGTTTCTTTTGACAGCTCCAATGGGATGACTATATTATATGTTGGTACATCGATAGATGGATGAACCAGGTGCATTTTATTTAAATAAAAGAAATATCTAAAACCAACGTTTTCTCCAAGTGTTGTAATGTAGCTAATTCCAACACAAGGATAACCTTTTTCGGATGAATCTTTTTTAATAAAATCAACCAGTTCTTTTCTTTCCAGATACCCTTTATTGTAATAATCCTGGGTTATCAAAAAGTAGGCATTCTTAAGACAAATAATTGCAAATAGTCCTAATACTATAAATTTCCCAATCTTAGATGATTTATAGATAAGGTATAGCAATAAACTGGCGATTACAATAAAAATTACTCCAATATTGGCAAAATAATATTCTGAAATAGGAGATTTAGAAATAGAAAAAAAGATAATAGGTCCGATTATCCAAGCATATAGGGGAAGTAATTCTTTTAAACTGAGCAGTTTTATTTTAACTGGAAGTAATGCTGAGAGCAGAATTATTAGAACAAAAAGAAAATTATTTGTGAAACTAAATGATTGTGGAGAAAAAAATAAAGAATTAGTATTTCTAACTATCATTCCTATAACTAACTGCATTTTATCAAAACCAGTGAGCCCTGGGTTTTGGGTGGTAAAATTACTGATTAAACTAAGGGTTTGGCTGAAATTATGCCTTATCTCAAAACCTATTAAGGGTAGTGAAAAGATAAAAAATCCAATTAGAAAACCCAAGACTTGCTTTAGATTAGGTAATTTCCTGGAAATTAATATGGCAAGGGGAATAGCAAGAAGCGTTGGAATTAATGCAATATGAATATGCCAGATAAGCCCAATTAAAACTCCCAGTATAGGCAAGACAAAAAAATTACCACGGGAGAGCATGATTAATGTATAAAAATACCAAATTGCCCAGATTGATGTTGCAACGGTTGGAACAACCCAACGATCGCTGCCAACAGTTGTCAGAAGAACCGAATATAAAAAAGCGGCTATTAATCCAACCTCTTTTTTAAATAATTTAGAAAGAACTAAATAGTAACTAAAGACTGTAAAAAGACTTAAAGATGTTATCGGTATAAGCGCCCCGATTGGATCCATATTGGTTAATAAAAAGAAAGGAATTAAAGCATAGTAAAACAAAGGACCAATAAAAATTCCCGGAGCAGAGGTTAACTGACCAATTAATCTGAAATGATGATTAACAACAATATCTTTAACAATCCAGGAATATAAATCACCGTCATGAGCGAAATCAAACCGCTCAACAATTTTAAATGTTCTGAAAAAAAGAGCAATTAAAAGAATTGCTATAAAGATTAGGTGATGACGTTTCATGTATTTAATATTATAATCGTTCCACGATTTCATCGCTACACTTCTTGTATCGCGTTGCGATATAATTCGCTTGTGATTATCAAAGCAATTAAAACCAGAAAATTTATTCCCCCAAAAGATGATCTGTGGGAGCTTTTATCAGAAAGCATTAAGTCGCTAAGTGAGAAAAGCATAGTGGTAATAACCTCAAAAGTTGTAGCAATAGGGGAAGGGGACTGCATAGAAGTTTCAAAAATAGATAGAGATAAGTTAATCATGGCAGAGGCAGACAAATATCTTCCCAGGGATCTTTCTCCTCAAGGTTTGGTAATACAAACAATTAAAAATAATATGCTTATAGCATCTGCAGGAGTAGATGAAAGTAATGGTAATGGTTACTTCATTTTATGGCCCAAAGATCCGCAAAAATCTGCCAAAGAAATTTGGGAGTTTTTAAGAAAAAAATTTAAAGTAAAAGAATTAGGAGTTATAATTACTGATTCAAGGTTAACCCCGCTAAGAGCCGGTGTTGTGGGTTATGCTATAGGTTATTTTGGTTTTAAACCAATAAAAGATTATAGAGGGAAGTTAGATATATTTGGAAGAAAGTTTAAAATGGAGACATCTAATATTCCTGATAGTTTGGCATCTGCTGCTGTTTTGGAAATGGGAGAAGGAGCAGAGAATCAGCCGGTTGCCATAATCTCTGATATATCTTTGGAATTTAGTGAAGAAAGTTACAGTGTGAATATAGAAGATAAAAAAGATATGTTTTACCCATTTCTTTCATCAGTAAAATGGATTAAAGGTGGGAGCGGAAAAAATCGATAGTCTTTTTAAGACCCTCTTCCAAACCTACTTTTGCGCTCCATCCTAGCTCTTTTTTAATTTTCTCAGATGATGCAACTAAGCTTGCAACATCACCTTTTCTCTCACCTTTATTATCAATCGGAACCTCATACCCTATTAAATTAAAAATCTCTTTTACAACATTAATCACTTGGGCACCCTGTTCGGTTCCTACATTATATATATGCAATCCTGTTTGGGTTAAGGGTAAAATATGAGCCTGTGCCAAATCATCAATATAAATAAAATCCCTGACTTGCTCCCCTTTCCAAAAAAGAGGAATGGGTTGTTTATTTAAAATTGCCTTAATAAAATTAGGGATAGCATGGGTTTCCGGGGTATGCAGTTCACCCGGTCCGTAAGGGTTGAAATAGCGCAAAATTACTACATCGAAATTGTAAAGTTTATGATAAAGAATACAGAATTGCTCCATGGAAACCTTGGTTAATCCATAAGGATTCTCCTGTTCCCCCAACATATCTTCCTCTGTTATAGGAATTTTAATGGGATTGCCATAAACACAAGCACTGGAAGAAAAGATTATTTTTTTAACATTGGTTTTCCGCATTGCTTCCAAAAGTTTTACAGTCCCCACGATATTATTTTCTACAAACCCAATTGGATTTTTAACAGACTCACCAACTTCTATTAGAGATGACATGTGCACAACAGCATCATGAGTTGGAAGTATTTCTTCTAATTTAGCTTCATCTAAAATATCTGCTTTAATAAAGCTGGCTCTGTTGTCAATAGATTCTTTATGGCCATGAGATAAATTATCTACAATAGTAACTTGATGGTTTTGATCAAGGAGTAATTTACTAACAGAGCCTCCAATGAAACCTGCACCCCCTGTAACTAGAACTTTCATGAAATCCATTTTAACATAAAACTTGTATAGCTTCTTGCAAATCATAGCAGCTAGCGTTAAATTAATTGTGATGTTTAAAATCTCGTTAATATTATTAATTCTTTTTGCATTTCTTCTTAGAATATTTTTTGTTTTTCAGGGAGCAGTTTCCTTTCATTATGATATGAGTAGGGATGCATATGTAGCAAAACAAATTTGGCTTAATCACGATTTAAAATTAATCGGTCCTCCTACCTCAACCCCCGGACTTTATCATGGTGTTTTTTACTACTATTTAATTGCTTTATTTTATGGAATAGGTAATTCTGATCCAAGAATAGTTGCGATTTTATTAGCTTTTCTTAACTCTCTTACAATATTGCCCTTAATGCTTTTGACTAAGGATGTTTTTAAAAGTACAAAATGGTCAATTTTGGCAGGACTTTTTTTTGCTATATCATTTGAAGCTACTCAATATGCTGCCTGGATTTCTAATCCAGCGCCGGCAATTTTGACTGTATCGCTATATTTTTATTTCTTAAGGCTTTGGCAAAAAGGGAGAAGTTGGGGATTATATGGAGCAGTTATATCAGCAACTCTTTCAACGCAATTTCAATTTTTTCTGATTTATCTAATTTTACTAATACCAATCTTTAAAATTTTATTTAAAATAAAAACTAAATTAAGAGAAGTTGGATTTTCTTTATTTTTTACACTTTTAGGAGTATCAAGTTTTTTAATTGCTGCAGTTAAATTCAAAACTTTAGGGAGTATTTTATCAGGATTTGGAAATATTTCAACATCAGGTGTAATTGATTTTAGACCTCAATTTAGCGAACTTTTCTTAAAATATATTAATAGATTTAGTGAAATTTTTACATATAACTTTTCACCAATGAATGTATTAATAGGGGGACTACTTGGGTTTTTAGTTTTATTTTCACTTAAGAGACAAAACTTAATACTTTTTTATCTTTTTTCTAATTTTCCTATTTTTATTTTTGGGGGACATAGTAATATATATGCAAACATAGGCTTAGTTACCCCTGCTATATTAGGGTTATGTTTTCTTACACAAAGTATTTGGAAAAAGTATAAATCTTTAGCAATTATTCTTGTATTTTTCATCATACTTTCAAATTTTTATGCAATTGTTAAAAACAATCCAAATGGTCAAATAATTTTAGTTATTCCAAATGATATGGTTTTAAGTCAGGAACTTAACTTAATTGATCAAACATATAAATTCGCAGATTATAAACCATTTTCAATAAATACTTTGACCCTGCCTCTTTGGACAAATACTACTTGGGCTTATTTATATTCTTGGTATGGAAAAAATAAATATGGCTATGTTCCTTCATTTTATGGTCATAACCAAATAGGATTGCTAGGAGTAAATGATTTACCTCAAGTGGATAAACCATTAGATAAAACTTATCTTATTATTGAGCCCCATGTTGGGATACCGGAGAATTATTATACATTAGAAATTGATGCAGAAGACAGCAAAACTGATTTAATAAGTCAAATTAAATACAATGATTTAATACTTCAGATTAGAAAACCAAAATTAAATGAGAAAAAGTAACTTTTTAATCGTAATTATTTTAATAATCGGGGTGTTGTTTAGATTAGCATTAACTCAAAATGGAAACTTTCTTTTCAACATGGATAATGCCAGAGATTTTGTGGACGTGAGAGAAATGGTGGAGTTGGGTAAGTTAAGGTTAACAGGTCCTACGTCTGCAATAGAAGGTTTATATAACGGACCGCTTTGGTATTATCTTTTGTCCATCCCCTTTGTTTTAACTCAAGGTGATCCTTATGGAGCAATTATAATGGAAATTCTATTTTGGGCAATTGGAGGTTTTTTTCTTCTTAAGTTAGTTAAAAATTTTGACAAGTGGACAATTTTACCAATTGGTATAGCCTGGATATTATCTAACTATGTAGTTTTAGCAAATGTTTATTCTTTTAACCCAAACCCCATTGTATTACTAACACCTTTTTTAATTTATTTATTAGTTGAGTATTTAAAAACAGGAAAAGGAATATTTATAATTTTGTCCTGGTTTTTAGCCGGTGCTTTTTTTAATTTTGAAATGAGTGCAGGAGTTTTTATACCACTTATTATTTTCCTGAGTTTTTTTCTCACAAAAAATACTAAGCTTTTTAAAGATAAATTTTTTTGGTTAGGAACATTAGTTTTTATTGGATTATTGCTACCACAAATTATATTCGATATAAAACACGATTTCATTATGAGTAAGGGAGTAGTCAGATTCTTATCTGAAACTTCAGGTTCAAAATTTGATCTGATAAAAAAATTTTCAACTGTTTGGGATAGTTTTTTTAGTGTATTTAGTGCAACTTTAATGAATCAAAAGTTGCTGCTGTGGGCAATATTAATTTTAGCTTTCCCAATATTTAAAAATTTTTTTTCAAGAAACAAAAAAGAAATTATTGCAATAATTGCCTCTTTATTTATATTAGTGCCGTTTATTGGGTATTTAATAATTCCTGTTTCGGTAAATGCTTGGCATTTAGGGGCAGAATCAGCAGCCCTTTTAATACTGGTTGCCTTTATGTTGTCTTATTCCTGGAGAATTAGCTTTTTTGGTAAATTATTTTCTATGATTTTATCTATACTTTTAATTTTTTATTCGCTATTAAATATTGTGAATTATTATAAGGAGCGGACAAGCCCGGATATGGATCCATCCTCATACAAAAATGAAATTGCAGCTATAGATTATGTTTATAAAAAGGCTCAGGGTGCTAATTTTAAAGTTTATACATACCTTCCTTCGGTTTATGATTATCCTTATCAATATCTTTTTTGGTGGTATGGTAGAAAGATGTATGGATATGTTCCGGGTGAATACAGGTATTTGCCTAACAGACCGCAATATATTCCCAGACAGGACAAATTTGAGGGAAGAAAAGATAATTTTTCAGGTTTGGTTTTTTTAATTAAAGAACCGGACAGAAACTACACCCGTTCCGGATGGGAAGGTGAACTTATTAATTTTAAAGCAGGCGAAAAAGAGATGGTCGGCCCGATTGAGATAGAAACCAGGAGACAGTAATTAGTCTTTCATTTTCATTTATTTTTTCTAAATTTATCCAAGTAGTTTCTTTTGGCAAATAATTTTTTATTTTTTCTGCCCATTCTATTAAAACCAAATTATCAGGATTGGATATAATCTCCTCAATTCCCAACTGTTTAATATTTTTTATTCTTTCCAGTCGATATAAATCTATGTGATAAAGTATTCTTGCGCCAAATTTGTGTTGTCTGATTAAAACAAAAGTAGGCGAGATAATTTTGTCTTTAATGCCTAACCCTTTAGCAAATCCTTGTACAAAAGTAGTTTTTCCCGCGCCCAATTCACCGGTTAGGGCAATAACTCCGGTTTTAATTTCCTTCCCTAATTGACGGGCTATTTTTCTAGTTTCTTCTTCTGAAGTACTTATATATTGCTTCATTTTTGTATAAAAAAATATATCCTAGCGATCCAACTCCAGCTATTATAAATATTATCCCTATAAAAACAAATGGATTAATTTGTTTTTTATCTGCGACTTTAATATTTGCTGAAGGAGAAGCAGAGCTGGAGGAAGTTGCGCTTTTTGACACTCCGGCAACTTCCACCTGATTAAATGTTGATTTAGTAGGTGATGGAGTAACAGTTAGAGAATTTGTAGGTGATGGCTTTAAACTTGGGGCAGAAGTTGGATTAGGAGTTGAGACTTTCTTCGGTGTGGGTGTAGGAGTAGGGGAAGCAGACGGATTAGGAGTTGGGGAGGGAGATGGTGTTGGAGTTGGTGTGGGAGTAGGCGTAGGTGTAAGAGTTGGACCTGCTACGTTTATTGTAAGAGTAGCTGGATCACCGGCATAACTGTTGCTATTACCACTATATCGCCAAGCCTTAACATTATAAGTTCCAGGTCCATAATAGTCGGGATCTTCGGTATTTATCTTAATGGTAAATTGTCCAGACCAAGTTCCACTCACAGGTTGAAAGTTAAAGAAAGTTGATTGTATATAAGATTGTGTTAGTGAACTAGTATATTCATACCACTGGCCATTATTATTCTTTGTAAAACCAAAATATCTTATCGGAGTAGGAGAAGTAAAAGCAGCCTGTAAATAGCAGGACCCATTTAGACAACTGGAAGAAGTTAACCCGGAAAGGGAAACATCAATCGTGACCTCATCTCCACTTTGTTGTGGGTTTGAAATAGTAAACGAAATTGCAAAAATAGGACTTACTCCAAAAAAGAGGAAAAACAAAGTAAGAACCAGAAAGATTATTCTCACTATCTACATAATAAACCTAAAGGGTATGCCAATACAAAGTAACAATGCCATTTTGATGATCTACAATAACACCCTTTCCGACTGATGACCCTCCGGCAATATTGTAATTACATGGAGCTTGAGTAGAGTAAGCTATACCCGATTCTGCAGCCAAAATAGGCCTTCCTAAACCACCTCCCCCTTTTGGTGCAATATCCAAACCGGAGTGGATCGAGTCAAACCCAAAAACAGCATAAGTTGCTCCATATTCCGTGGTGATAACCCAATCTCCTCCCGGGAACCCGGAAAGTGGGGACCCTAACTTTCCATTATCCATAAAATTATGGGGGTTAATACGATTTCCTACAACCCTTCCGCCTTCCACCTTGGCATTCTCAAAAACCTCAAAATGCAGATGGGGTCCTGTTGAACAGCCAGTGGAACCCATAGCAGCTATAGTTTCCCCTTTTGAAACAGGTCCAATCTTGGCTCCCACATTGGCAATAGCCTGGGCAATAGAAGTAATCTCAGCTTGGAGTTGGGCAATTAATCCTTGATAGCGGGCCTCATCATTTTTGGTAACTCTAAGTAGCTCATCTTTTGCTTTTTTTTGTTCCACAAGTTGATTTTTATAATTTTCCAGGTCTTTATTTAATTTTTCAGCTTCAGTTTGTCTTGTTTGTTTATCCTGTTTTTGGTCATTATATGCAAGTTTTGTGGCCTGCAGTTCGTATAGTTTTTTCTTATCATAGCTTTGTGCAACCTGAATATATTTGAGTCTTCCTATAAGATCTGCAAAGTTTTGGGAAGAGAAAATAAGATCCAAAGTAGAGAGTGAATTGCTGAATTTGTAGGTTTGGACGATTCTGCGCAAGAGTATTTCTGAGAGTGAATCAAGTGTTGCGCCAATCCGTTCAATTCTGGTAGATAAATCATCTATTTCCCTTTTTAGTTTCTCAATTTTAAGGTTTGTTTCTTCTATTTTTAGATTAGTAACCTGTGTTTGTCCATCAATTAAATTAAGCTGGGATTTTAAAGTTTTTTCCTGACTTCTGGTAGTATTAAGTTGTTCCTCCAGTTTCTTAATTTCTTCCTGTTTTGTTTGTAATTGAGTAGTAAGTTCATCTGCAAAAACCGGATTAGGAGGGATGTAATATAAAAAGGATAATAAAATCAAACAAAAACTAAGGAATATTACTAATAGTTTTTTCATCTGTTCTGCACATTAAATTTTTAAGTATCTTCTGACAGCCAGCCAGGATCCAAGCCCTCCTACAATAATTGCCAGACTCAAACTGGCTCCCAAAAGAGTGAGCATTATTAAAGGATTTACAGGTAGTAGTTTAACTTCTCCCAGGTAGCTTTGCAGAAATGGAGTGAAATACCAAAGTAGACAAAAAGATACAATCCATGAACAAATAGCTCCGGCTACTCCATAAAACATTCCTTCCAGAATAAAAGGATTTCTGATAAATGAGGGAGAGGCTCCAAGTAAGCGCATGATCTCGATTTCGCCTCTTTTAAGTCTTATCTTAAAACCAATAATCATAACAATAATAAGCATTGCGAATAGCATTAAAAATCCAACAGTTGTTCCACCAACTACTCTTATTATCCTGGTAAGCGATGTTAAAGTTGCTACCACATCTTCCGGAACAATAACTTCAGATACCACTGGTTCTCTTTTTAAGATATCTGCAACCGGCTGTAGATCCTGCGGACTTTGAGTTGAAATTTCCAAAGATGCAGGTAAAATATTGGCTGTTACCAGCTCCAATAGAGCAGGATCTGATTTGTTTTTATCCCTATAAATTTGCAGAGCCTCATCTTTAGAAACATATTTTGTACCAACAACTCTACTCTCGCTCTTTAGGGCATTTTGAATAGCGTCCACATCCTGGCTGGTGGTACCTTCTTTGAAAAAGACTATCACTTGTGGCTTGCTTTCAAAATATTTAAGGGAGGCCTGTGAACCTAAAGCTAAAATCAGGAATGTCAAAAGCGCAAAAAAGGTTAAAAACATTACCATTGAAGCAGCAATAGCCTGAAAAGGAGTGCGCCTTATATTTCTCTTTGCATATTCAATACTTCTACTCATATTTACCTTCCTTACTATCTTTTATAATCTTGCCATTTTTTATAACCAAAACCCGTTTCTTCAGCGTATTTACTATTTCCTGATTATGGGTGGCCATAATAATAGTGGTACCCCAGGAATTAATCTCATTAAGTAGTTGTATAACCCCCCAGGCAGTTTTGGAATCCAGATCTCCTGTTGGCTCATCTGCAAGTAATACATCAGGTTTTCCAACAGCAGCCCTGGCAATAGCTGTTCTTTGTGCCTCACCCCCGGAGAGTTGTCTGGGAAATAAATTCCTTTTGTCCCAAATTTCAACCAGTTTTAGGATATGCTCCACCATTTTGACAATTTCCTCATCGCTTTTACCTAATACCTCCAGTGCGAGAGCAACCTGCTCAAAAACTGTCCTGTCATCTAATAATTTAAAATCCTGAAATACAACCCCAACCTTTCTTCTTAAATGAGGAATTTCACTGTCTTTCATTTTTGCAATATCAACATTGCCGACAAAAACCTTACCTGAGGTGGGAGTTATTTCTCTGGTTAAGATTCTAAGAAGAGTGGATTTCCCGGCACCTGAGGGACCAACAATAAAAACAAACTCACCTTGTTTTATCTCGATAGAAACACCCTCAAGGGCAGTGGTGTTAGAGCCGTATTTTTTGCTTAAGTTTTCGAAGCGAATCATCCATTTAATCTTACTTAATTTCGTCTACTTTACCTACATCCATTAACCAACCCTCAGTTAGGGCTTTTTGTGTTTCACCAAAAACTTTAACGTTTTTACCCTCATATTTGGATAAATCTACTACAGATGAGGTGAGAGCTACAGGTACAGCACCTTCTCTTTGCAGGGAGTGAGTTCCTTCTGAATAGTCATTTGATCGAGGTTTTGCTTTGATAACTCCTTCTGCAAAATCCTTAAACGTTCTTGTATCTTGTGTGGCGCTTTTAGCTAAGCCTGTGGTATTACCGCTTAGTCCCGGAGATTGTAAACTGGTTCCTTTTTGGGAGATGATATAACCTGTTAAAGTGCCTAAAACAACTGAGGCAATAACTACTGTTAATAAAAGTTTTTTTGGATTATCCGGATTTAGCAGCTGTCTGGTTATTTTATTTGTTTCCGGAGTTTTTGTTTCTTCCATATAATTTATTAAACACCAAATTTACTCATTTGTCTAGTCTCCGCTTCTATAAACCGGTTTAAGTCTCCATCCAAAACAGCATCTGTGTTGCTTGTTTCCACATTTGTCCGTAAGTCTTTAACCATATGATAAGGATGTAGTACGTATGATCTGATTTGGGTTCCCCATGATGCTTGGGTGGCTCCACCTTTTAACTCCTTAGTCAATTGCTTTTTTTCTGCTTCCTGCTTGTCCCACAATTTTGAAATCAACATTTTTAGCGCATTTTCCCTGTTTTGCAGTTGCGATCTCTCTGTTTGACAAGTAACTATAATTCCGGAAGGGATATGCTTTAGCCTTACTGCAGTTGAGACTTTATTAACATTTTGTCCTCCTGCTCCGCCTGATCTAAAGGCTTCAAATTCGATGTCTGCTTCGTTAATCTCAAATTCGCCGGGGGAGATAACAGGTAAAACTTCAACCAAAGCAAATGATGTTTGCCTTAACTTATCTGCATTAAAAGGGGATTGCCTGACTAATCTGTGTGTTCCTCTTTCCCCTTTTAAATATCCAAAAGAGAAAGGTTCATGGACAATCATGGAAACGGTTTTTATACCGGCTTCTTCACCAACGTCTTCATCAGTTACTTCATATGTCCAATCCATCCGGTCAAAATAGCGCTGATACATGCGGGCTAGCATAGCTGCCCAGTCCATGGCCTCAACTCCGCCGGCACCTGAGTGGACAGATAAGATGGTCTCAGATTCATCATGAGGGTTTGATAAAAATAATTTAAGTTCTAATTTATCCAAAATTTCTGCTATCTCTTTAATTTCCTTTTTCAAATCCTCTTCCATAGAGGATTCTTCAGAAATCTCCAGAGAGTTATTTATTCTGGTTTCTAAATCTTCCAGCGTGGCCAGTGTTTTCTGTTTGTCACTAAGCTTCCGGCTGGTAGCTGAAGACTCATTCCGGTCATTCCAAAAACCCTCTTTCATAGTCTGGGCCTCCAGTTCCCTGATTTCTTTCCTTAGTTTATCCCTATCCATCTGCTGGGATATTTTCTCAAACCTGTCTTTTAATTCCTTTAATTTACTTATGATTTCTTCCATATGGGAAATTATATCAGTTTTGAGGTAAAATCTTTTTATGATTTTGTGTATTGATACCAGGGAACAAAAGATAATTAGAGTTTCTTTGAAAAAGGATGGGAAACAGGTTGCGAGTTTGAGTGAGGAAAATGAGTATGGTTCACAGGTTTTGCTCCCGCTTATTTCAAAATTACTCTTGGGCGACGAGCCCACGTCTGATCGAGAAAAAATGACTTTTAAAGATCTAAATGGAATTGAGGTAGAAACCGGGCCGGGGTCTTTTACCGGACTAAGAGTTGGGGTTTCTGTGGCCAATGCTTTGGGTTTTTCTCTGGGAATTCCTGTTAACGGTAAAAAAATAGAAGATAAGTTGGTATACTAGTATGTATGGCTTTGCATCAATGGTTCATTCCGCACAAAGATACGCATAGAAAAGCCCATCTTTTATCCTGGGAAGGATTAATAATTTATATTTTAATTTTTATCCTGCTTCAGGTAAGCATTTCTATTGTTGGCTACACAAAGCCCGGAGTCTTAGGAATTAACGGAAATATTGACCAAAAAGAAATTATTGAACTTACAAATATAGAAAGAGAAAAAAAGGGGCTGTCTAAATTACAAGAAAATGAAGCTTTGGATAAAGCAGCAGCGCTTAAGGCACAAAATATGTTTGCAGAAAATTATTGGGCGCATTTTGCACCGAGTGGTAAAACTCCCTGGGATTTTATTACATCATCAGGTTATCATTTTACCTATGCAGGGGAAAATCTGGCAAAGAATTTCTATAAATCAGATGAGGTAGTTTCTGCCTGGATGAATTCCCCCACTCATAGAGATAATTTATTAAACGCAAACTACAAAGATACTGGAATTGCTGTTGTTGATGGGGTATTAAATGGGCAAAAAACAACACTTGTGGTGCAGGAGTTTGGCACAACTGAAAATGTAACTTCCCACCCTGTTGCAGATATTGCGGGAAAACAAATCCAGGTTCCGCTAGCTGATCTTAACAAACCCCAGCTGGGGGCTGTGGTATCAGATTCCAAAACCAGTATTAACTCTTTCATTGATCCCTTTAAGGTTACAAAGGTAGCGGGCACAAGCATAATTGGTTTTATAATGGTCCTACTGGTACTGGATTTGTATATCTTAAAGAAAAGAGGAGTATTTAGAATATCCTCGCATCATATTGCCCATATGGCCTTACTTTCGCTGGCTGCTGGAAGTTTAATACTTTCCAGTCCCGGAACAATTCTATGAAACCTATATATATTTTAATAACAGGCATAATAATTTATTTAGTCTGGGCTATTATTCATCATAAAAAAGATAAAAGTTTGACTTTAACTATTTATTTAGAGTATCTTTTAACTGCAGTTTTGGTTTTAATATTACTGATAGGAGTTTTAATATGAAAGGCGTAATACTGGCAGGAGGATTGGGAACCCGTCTTTATCCTTTAACCAAAGTAACTAATAAGCATCTTTTACCTATTTATAACAAGCCAATGATTTTCTATCCCATAAATACTTTGGTCAAAGCAGGTATTAGCGATATTTTGATAGTGACCGGAGGTCCACATTGCGGCGACTTTATGTCAATTTTAAAAAACGGTCAGGAATTGGGCATTAAACATTTAGAATATGCTTATCAGGAAGATGAGGGAGGAATTGCTCATGCGCTCTCATTAGCAGAAAATTTTGCTGAGGGAGACAGTATTACTGTTATTTTAGGTGATAATACATCAGATTCAGATATTTCTGATGCAGTTAATAATTTTAAAGAAGGGGCTTTGATATTTTTAAAAGAAGTCTCAGACCCTGAGCGTTTTGGGATTGCCACTTTTGACTCAAATGATCCTTTAAAAATAACTAAAATTACAGAAAAGCCCCAAAATCCTGATTCTAAAATGGCAGTAACTGGAGTTTATATTTATGACAGCAGGGTATTTGATTTTATTAAACAAATTAAACCCTCAGAGCGGGGAGAGCTTGAAATTACAGATGTTAATAATAAATATATAGAAAAAGGACAATTGAGTTGGAGTGAACTTAAGGGTTACTGGTGGGATGCAGGCACATTTGATACTTTACTTGAGGCTAATAATTACTGGGCGAAGAAAGCGGGAAATGAAGGATGAAGCTTTTGATTACAGGTGGAGCAGGGTTCATTGGCTCCAATTTTATTCACTATTGGTTAAAAAATCACCCTGAAGATCAGATTGTTAATTTTGATGTTCTGACTTATGCCGGACATCTTGAATCCTTAAAAGATATTGAGAATAGTCCAAATTATAAATTTATAAAAGGTGATATTACAGATGCTCAAGCTGTAGAAAACGTAATGGTGGGGATAGATATTGTAGTTAATTTTGCAGCAGAGTCGCATGTTGACAGGTCAGTTATTGATCCATTAGTTTTTGTAAAAACTAATGTCTTAGGAACTGCAGTTTTACTCAACGTCGCGCTTGATGCAAAAATCAAAAGATTTCATCACATTTCTACAGACGAAGTTTTTGGTCAATTGGAGGCTGATGATCCTCCATTTACAGAAGATACTAAATATGATCCAAGGACTCCTTATGCTGCATCAAAAGCAGGTTCTGATCATCTGGTTAGAGCATACTTTGAAACTTATGGTTTACCGATCACGATTTCAAATTGTTCAAATAACTTTGGTCCTTATCATGACCCGGAAAAGCTGATCCCCCGCTTTATTACCAATCTGCTGCAAGATGAAAAAGTACCTTTAATGGGCAAGGGTGAGAATATCAGAGATTGGGTGTATGTAGAAGATCATAACGCAGCAGTGGATCTAATTTTGCAAAAAGGCAAAGTTGGAGAGACCTATTGTATAGGTGGTGAGGAGAAAACTAATTTGGAGGTAACAAAAAGAATTCTTGAGATCTTAGGTAAAAATGAGGAAATGATTGAATTTGTGGAACACCGGTTAGGGCATGATTTAAGATATGCAGTTAGTGACGTAAAGATAAAAGCTTTGGGATGGACTCCCAAAAAACCTTTTGAAGAAAGGTTAAAAGAAACAGTTGAATGGTTTAAGGCAAATGAGTGGTGGTGGAAGAGTTTAAAAGAGGGAAGACCAAATGTAGATAGGGTTTCACAGAAAGGATACAATGGTTGATTTCATTAAACAGACATCCCTTAAGGGTTTGCTGATTCTTGAGAGACCAACTTTTCCCGATGAACGGGGTTTTTTTAGAGAAGTATTTCATCTGGATGAATTGGAAGAGATAGTTGGATGGGAATTTAAACCCTTGCAGTGGAATCACTCTAATTCAAGACCTAAGGTGCTGCGAGGTCAACACGCAGAAAATTGGAACAAGCTAATTTATCCAATAACAGGTAGCGCTTTTGCTTCTGTTTTAGATATAAGAGAAGAATCAGAAACTTTTGGGAAATTTGAAACATTTAATTTTGATCAAAATAATAGGTTTGCCCTGTTTATTCCCAGAGGTTTTGCAAATTCTTTTTGTGTAACAGGAGATGAGGAAGTGAATTATTTATATTTAGTGGATAGCTATTATAATGGCAGCGATACTAAAGCTATTGCCTGGGATGATCCTGATGTAGGGATTAACTGGCCAATTTCTGATCCGATTTTATCTGAGCGGGATAAAAATAATCCCAGGCTTCGTGACCTTTTTCCGGAGAAATTTAAATGACAAAAGTATTGGTTTTTGGCGGCAGTGGATTAGTTGGTTCAAAATTTATTGAAATCTTTGATGATATTTTAGAAATTGAAGCTCCTCAAGCCCAGATTGTGGATATTTTAAATAAAGATCAAGTATCAAAAGCAATAGAGGATTTTAACCCGGACTCTGTTATAAATTTTGCAGCTTATACTAATGTTGAGGAAGCAGAAAGTCAAAAGGATGACAAAGGCGGGATTGTTTATCAAATAAATGTAGTCGGGGCAAAAAATGTGGCAGAGGTTTGTCAAAAGATGGCTAAACATCTAATTCATATTTCAACAGATTATGTTTTTGATGGAGAAAAGATGAATACTCCATATAATGAAGAAGATAAGCCAAATCCGATTAATTGGTATGGCCAGACGAAGTATTTTGGAGAGCAAGTAATTTTGGAAACCGGAGGAAAAAATGTAATAGTTAGAATAAGTATGCCTTATTCCCCCTTTTATGAGGCAAAATTAGATGTAGCCAGATTTTTTCTGAAGCAGTTAAAAAATGGAAAACAGGTAAAAGGAATTGATGATCAACAAATTACCCCCACTTTGGTTTCGGATATAGCGTATGCTCTTAAAACTTTGATTGATCATAAATCAGAGAGTATTTATCATGTTAGCAGCAGAGATACTACTACTCCGCTGGATTTTGTAAAAACAATCGCTGAAACTTTTCATCTTGATTATTCTTTGATTCAATCTATGAAATTAGATGAGTATAACAAACAAAAAAAAGCAAAACTGTTGAGAAATTCATCCCTTAATCCGGCCAAGTTTGAAAAAGAATTCGGGGAGGGAATCTTACACACAGTTGAAGAAGGTTTACAAATTTTCAAAAATCAGATATAGTAAATCAAACTATGGCAAAAAAAGCATTTATTACGGGCATAACAGGACAGGATGGCTCATACTTAACTGAACTTCTTTTAGAAAAAGGCTATGAGGTGGCAGGTTTGGCCAGAAGAAATGCTGTTGCAGAACTTGGAAATGTGGCAAAGGTTAGGGAAGAAATAAAAATTTATTATGGGGATTTACAATCAACAGAATCTATTGCTTTGGCATTGGTTGAATTTAAGCCTGATGAAGTTTATAATTTGGCATCTCTTTCTTCCCCTTTTGCTTCTTTTTCAGATAAATTAGGCTCCATTATGATTACAGGTGTTGGAGCAATGAATGTTTTTGAAAGAGCAAAACAAATAGTGCCTGAGGCAAAAGTTTATCAGGCATCTACCTCTGAGATGTTTGGTGCCCCAATAACTATTCCCCAAAATGAGGATACCCCTTTTAATCCGGCCAATCCTTATGCTGCTGCTAAAGAATTTGCTCATAGAATGGCAGTAATTTCAAGAAAAGATAAAAAACAACCACAATTTATTTCCTGTGGAATATTATTTAATCATGAAAGTCCAAGAAGAGGGCTTAATTTTGTGACCAGAAAAATTACAGCCGGGGTTGCCTGTATAAAAAATGGGAAAAAAGAAGACATACCATTAAACGAGATAGGAGAGCCAATAGTTAGAGACGGGAAATTAAAGTTAGGAGATCTGGATTCCAAACGCGATTGGGGTTATGCGCCGGATTATGTAGAAGCGATGTGGCTGATGCTTCAGCAGGATGTGGCTGATGATTTTGTTGTAGCAACCGGTGAAGTTCATACTGTGGAAGAATTTGCAGAGGAAGCATTTAAAGTAGTAGGCCTAAATTGGAAAGATTATATAGTGTCAGATCCAAAATTTGTTCCTCCGGTTCAAACAGGCCCTCTTATGGGAGATGCCTCAAAAGCAAAGAAAGTTTTAGGCTGGGAACCAAAACATAAATTTGAAGACCTGGTAAAACTAATGGTTCATGCAGATCTTGCTAAATTCTCTTAATGAAGATAGTTTCTGTTGTTCTCCCAACATACAACGAAAAAGCTAATATAGAAAAGACTATTGAGAAAGTTTTTGAACAAGAAAAAAATCTTCCTGGTTGGGAAATGCATATAATTATTGCGGATGATACAAGATCTTCAGATGGATTGGAAGATATTGCCAAAAAGTTAAGCAAGAAAAACAGCAGAATTCACTTTTTAAAAGTAGATCCGGGTTTAGGAGTTGGGTTAATCAAAGGACATCAATATGCCAAGGAATTTATTCATCCGGATGTTTTGGCTCAACTTGATGCTGATGGGCAGGTTGTCCCGGATGTTTTAGTTAGATTGGTTCAAGCAATTGAACAGGGCTATAGCTTAGCAATTGGTTCCAGGTTTGTGGAAGGCGGTAAAAATCAGCTATCATTTGCCAGAAGATTGTTCTCTTACGGAGCTTCCACTATTTGTCGTATTTTAATGGGCCCCTGGGATATTAGGGAATTTACAAATTCTGCAAGGGCTTTTACCCCTGAACTTTTTGAGAAAATTAATTTACAAAGACTTCCATGGCGTGAGAGAACTTTTATTATACAACCGGCATTTTTACATGAGGCAATTTTATCCGGAGCAAAATATAAAGAAGTACCGCTTATTTTTAAAAACCGGCTGGAAGGCTATTCTAAAAATAAAGTTTTTAATTATACATATGATGTTATCAATTACTGTTTAGATGTCAGGCTACATAGTTTGGGTATTAATTTCCCCTTATATAGAGCCTCCAGAAGGGCAAAAACTCTGGTTAAATTCAGTTTAGTGGGAATAGTGGGTACAATGGTAGATTTTTTATTTTATAAAATATTTATAAATATGTTGGCTTTAACTCCTGCAACCGCTAAAGGTTTTTCAACTGAAATTGCAATTATCAATAATTTTTTCTTAAATAATTACTGGACATTTAAGTATAGAAAAACTAAAACAAATCTTTGGACTAAGCTTGGAATTTATAATATGGTATCTTTTGGAGGATTGGTTATCGGTGTGTTAATTGTTAAATTTTTACACACAAGCTATGGAGATGGTTTTATAGATATTTTAGGCAGGCCTATTGCCTATAATAACTTCTATTTTTTTGCTACCATTCCGCCTGTTATGATTTGGAATTTTACAGTTAATCATTTTGTAACTTGGCGGCATAGTGACGATTAAGTAAATAAGGAAGATTAGTTAAATAATCCAATATTTGGAATAGGAGCAACATTTTCTATAAGAAAGTTCTGTGTGTATAGATAAATTGCTAAAGAAATAATAATAAGGACAATTTTAAATTCGCGGCTTATCAACACTTTTTCAAAAGCAATTAAAAGAAATGGAAATACAGGTAAGGTATATCTTGCTATGTCTCTATGGGCTATAAGTGTTGATGCACCTAAGTAAACTAGTACAAAAAATGCCATTGGGTACAGCCTTTGTTTTAAAAGAAGTAGTCCTCCTAGAAAACCTAATATAAAAATATAAATTATATCTTCAAGCCAGATTTCTCCTACCCAAAACTGGTGTTTGTTAAATATTTGGAATGGTGGAAAGGTTAAATGGATATTATCCCCGGAGTGAAAGTATGCCCAAAAATCGCCGTAAGTTAAATTGAATAAATAAAATATACCGATAAGACTTAAGGGAAGCAGTAGCAATGGGAAATATTTTAAGAGATTAAAGAATGATTTTCTACGGTAGAGGATATATAGAGTAAGTGCTAAAAATAATAGTATACCAGGGGGTCTGGTTATTTGGGCAAGGATTCCAAAAATCGCTGTCACTAAAATATCTGAAAACTTTTTTGACTGTTCAAATTTCATGAAAAAATAAATAGAGGTAATAATAAAAAAAATAAATATTGGCTCGGCTGATCCAATTGAGTGGACAATAACCCATCTGGCCGGCAGGATTAGAAACAACAGAGAAAGATACAAAGGCTGACTGCTTAACTTGAAATCCCGGATTAGAAAATAGAATGCCCAGACTGATAAAAGAGTAAAGAGTAAAGAGATAAAAAGCATGGATTTTAAAAATCCTAAAATTGGGGAGAGAGCAAGAATTAAGATAGAGTAACCGGGAAAATGAGCTGCATAATAGCTTGCAGAAAGGCTTTGAGGAATTTTGGCAATTAACTCCGGCTGATAAAAAGTTTTGGCAATAGTTACATACTCCAAACCGTCATAGTTTCTATAAATTGTCGAAAAGCCCTGGGAAAAATTTAAGCCCCAAAAATCCGGCAGAGCCAGGAAATGAGGCAGCCAAATAATAAAGGTTATAAAGATTACTGCAAAAGATAAGAGGCAGAGGTCTTTGAATTTGTTATTCACTAGTTTATTATATCAGTAATGATAAATAAGTTGTCAGTGTTTTTTCCACTTTTTAATGAAGAGGGGAATGTTGAAAATACGGTAAAAAAAGCTGTTGAGGTGCTAAATCGATTACATCTTGAGTATGAAATAATTCTGGTTAATGATGGTTCCAAAGATAATACTGCAAAAGTTATAGATAAAATTGTCAAAGAAAACTCAAAAGTTCGAGCTATAGGGCATGATAAAAATTTAGGCTATGGCGAGGCCTTAAAATCAGGTTTTTATAATGCCAAATATGACACCATAGTTTATACAGATGGAGATGGACAGTTTGATTTTAGCGAGATTTCAAAATTTTTAGAAAAAATTGATGACTATGATCTTTTAATAGGCTATCGAATTAAAAGACAGGATCCTTTTTTTAGAATTTTATTTAAAGCGGGTTGGAAGCTATCGTTATTTGCATTTTTCAGGTTAACTTTAAAAGATGTTGATTGTGGTTTTAAGATGGTCAAAAAATCTGTGCTGGAAAAAATCTCCCATTTGCAATCTCAAAGAGGGGCAATGATTAATGCTGAACTGGCTATTAAAGCTAAAAAGGCAGGTTTTAAAATTGGACAAGTAGGAGTAAATCATTACCCAAGACTATCCGGTAAACCAACAGGGGCTAATATAGGGGTGATATTTAAGTCTTTTATGGATTTAGTTAAACTTTGGTGGGAACTAAAAGAGCAGAAAAAATATTTTATAGCATTTTTAGGAGTCTTATTTTTAGCTTTATTTTTTAGGCTATACAAGATAGATCAGTACATGATTTTCTTAGGGGATGAAGGCAGAGATGCCCAGGTCATAAAAGCTATGGTTGATGTAGGCCATTTTCCTTTAATTGGTCCTCCCACATCTGTTGGTAATATTTATTTAGGCCCGCTTTATTACTATATGATGCTCATTCCCATGCTTTTATTTGGACTTAGCCCGGTTGCGCCGTCTATAATGGTGGCTGTGATTGGTGTTTTAACTGTTGCATTAATTTATTATTTGGGGAAAAACTGGTTTAATAGAAAAGCTGCCTTAATTTCTTCTTTTTTGTATGCAATCTCACCTGTTAGTATTGCTTATTCAAACTTTTCCTGGAATCCTAATCCTCTGCCTTTTTTTGCCCTGCTCTCTATTTTTGGACTTTATAAAGTACATAAATCAGGCAATTTTTTATGGCTTATATTAACAGGAGCATCACTGGCAGCATCTTTGCAATTTCACTATTTAGCATTAATTTTAATACCTGTAGTTATAATTCTTTGGGTATATCAAAAAAAGCCGGGTAAAAATTTTATCTCAGGAACAATCTTAGCTGTTACTGCATTTTTAATTTTAATGTCACCTCTTTTATGGTTTGATTTAAGGCATGATTTTTTAAACTATAAAGCCCTAACTCATTTATTTTCTACAAATACAGTTGCGGGAAATATATTTGAAAATTTTGCAAAAATTCCTCAACTATTCAGCTATAATTTGGTGGGAAAATATATAGCAGGGCAAAATTTTTATCTTGAGATAATTGTTTCGGTACTTATTTTGTTTAGTCTTTTTCGCAGGTCATGGTCGGTGATGGCTTTGGGGATTTGGCTTTTTGTTGGACTTATTGGAGTATCTTTTTACAAGGGTGATGTCTATGATCATTATCTAAACTTTTTAAATCCTGTTCCATTTTTACTGCTGGGATCAATAGCTGCGATTAAATTACAAAAAAAATATCAGAGCTTATTAAATATTTTCCTTGTTGTTTTAGTTTTTACTTTAGCTTTTGTTAATTTACAAAAAAATCCCCTACTTTTGGCTCCTCAAAATCAATTAAAGAGAACACAAGATATTGCTAAATTTATCATTCAAAAATCAAATAAGGAGGATTTTAATTTTGCTTTGATTGCTAAAAGTAATTATGATTCGGCATATCAATTTTATCTGGATTTATATGGACACAAACCCAAAGTAGTACCATTTGATAAAACCGATCAACTTTTTGTGGTTTGTGAAGATCAATTTTGTGATCCAACCCATGATGCAAAATATGAACTGGCGGCTTTTGGCATGTCAAAAATCGACTGGATGATAGATTACCAGGGTGTTAAAATTTATAAACTAATTCCTAATCCGTCTGGTAAACCATGAGAAAAATATCTGTTGTAATTCCTGCATATAATGAGGAAAGAAATCTAAAAAAGCGAGTATTGGATGAAGTTTCTGATTACTTGGAAAAATCCAAGCTGGATTATGAGGTAATAATTGTTGATGATGGATCTACAGATTTAACAAAAGATATTGTTAAAAAATATATCTCAAAAAACGCGCATTTTAAATTAATTGAAAATACACATGGAGGAAAAGCAATTGCTGTAATGAGTGGAATGTTAGCAGGAAAAGGAGACATAGTTTTATTTACTGACATGGATCAGGCAACCCCTATTAATCAGTTAGATAAATTTTTACCAAAATTTGAGGAAGGCGCTGACATAGTTATTGGCTCAAGATCTGGCAGGAAAGGAGCGCCATTTGTTAGGAAATTATCTGCCTGGGGTTTTTCTATACTTAGGGTAATAATATTGGGCTTGCCGTTTAAAGACACCCAATGCGGATTTAAAGCTTTTAATAAAAAAAGTATTGGTAAAATCATTCCAAAAATTAAAAAAGAATGGGGAGTTTTGCACTTTAGGGGTGGGGCAGTGAATGCCGGTTTTGATGTGGAGCTTTTGTATTTGGCTAAAAAATACGGCTTTAAAATTGCAGAAGTTGGAGTTGAGTGGAATTATGTTGACACAGAAAGAGTTCAGGTGGTTAAAGATGCGTTAGCTGCCGTTTATGATATGTTAAGAATTAGAATAAATGATTTTTTAGGAAAATATGGTTAAATTTTGGTCCTGGTGTAGGAAGAAAAATTGGCAGATTTTTTTGTTGTTGTTAATATTTATCCCCCCCTTTTTTTATAAATTAGGACAATCATCACTGGTTTCTTGGGATGAAGCTTGGTATGCGGATATTTCACATAACATTTTAAAAACAGGCGATCTCTTTAATTTGATCTGGAATGATAAGCCTTTTTCAGACAAGCCTCCGGGACAGTTTTGGATCGAAGCACTCACATTTAAATTTTTTGGGGTCTTTGAGTTTGCTGCAAGGTTACCTTCGGCAATAACTGGATTTTTGTCACTTCTTCTTATTTATTTAATCGGAAAAACCTTTAGTAAGACTGTGGGTTTAATGTCAGTTCTAGCTCTTGGTTCTTCAATCTGGTTTTTATATCGTGCAAGATCTGGGAATCTAGATATCATGCTGACATTTTTCTTTCTTTTAACTTTTTATTTGGGAATCTTGCTGGCTGAAAAAAGAAAGTTTTTATTGCCTTTTGCCTTGAGTTTTGCATATCTACCTATGATAAAAGGGATTATTTTTATTCCATCTTTAATCCCCTCGCTTGCATTAATTTTTTGGGGTAAATTAAAGCTAAAAGATCTCCTACTTATAATAGTAATTCTACCTGGGCTTTTTGGAACTTGGATTTTAAGTCAATATCTTCATTCCCCTTTGCTAGCTCTATATCATTTTTCTCATAGCTTAAGGGATTCTTCGATACATACTAATGTTTTAAGTAATTTTGAACTGTTTAAGGAATATCTACATAATGGTATCGGAAGATGGTTTTGGCCAGGAGTTTTAGGGGTTTTATTAGGACTTGTTTTAAAAAACAAAAAACTTTTGACGATATCAGTTTTTCCGGTTATTTATTCGTTGCAATTTATGCTTTCTCCTCAGATTCAAATTTGGCAGCTGATTCCCCTTTATCCATTTATGATTTTATCTTTTTTTGGCAGCATTTTTATTTTTTCGCAAAAGTTTCCTAAGTATCAGTCATTAATAAACGCTGGGATAGTAATTTTTACACTGTATATTTCTTTGACTCAAATAAGGCAGATCTGGTTTCAATTTATTGATATCCCGGCTTTTGTTTCTGATGATGCTATTTTATCCCGTGAGTCAAAAAAATTCCCACAGGATATTTTATATATTGATGGGGATTTTATCCCCACAGCAGTTTTTTATTCTGAAAAAAAAGTTCTTCAGATCTTATTTGATGGTTTACCTGAACTTTTTGGTAAGAAAGAGCAAGTATTACTTATTACAAAACAGGAAAGGCTGGATGGAGCAAATATTTCTAAAACTAGTTATAAAGTTATCAAACAAGATCGTGACAGGATTTTGATTTTGACAAAATATTAGCTCCTGTTCGCTTTTTAAAAAATGTGGTAGTCTAGTTAACATGAATGTAACAGTAGACGTATGTCCTAAGTGTGGTTCTTCTTTGGGGGAAATAACAGAAACTCCAACAGGGAAAAAACTACAACGTTGTAGTAAGGGATTTTGGAATAAAGAAGAGAGAAAAAATGAAGGTTGTGACTATGTTAAATGGTTAGAAGTTCCACCTCAAAAGTTGGATGAGAAATGCCCTAAGTGTGGGGCTAATTTAATTTTGGCAACCACCAGATTTGGGAAAAAGATGAAGAAGTGTTCAACAGGAGGTTGGGATAAAGAGACCAAGAAAGCCACTGGTTGTGACTTTATAGAATGGATAAATGGAACATCAGAGCTGCTGGATATGGATTGTCCAACATGTGGAGAGAAGCTGGTTTTATTTACCACCTCTGCGGGCAAAAAAATGGAGAAGTGTTCAACTTCCGGCTGGGATAGTGTAAACAGGAAACCAACAGGGTGTAGTTATGTTAAGTGGCTTAAGCCGGGTGAAGTCCCCGCTCCTTCAAGCGCAGGAGAAGAATTCCTACCTCCTCAACCACAAGAGTAATCATTTTTTTGTGTGGTAAAATAATGCTCATGGCTGAGAGTTCGACAATGTTACCGCTTGGAACAAGCTTACCGCAATTTTCTTTACCTGATGTAGTTTCTGGACAAACTGTTTCTTCTTCCCAATTTTCCGGTAGGCCGCTTTTGGTAATGTTTATCTGCAGACATTGTCCATATGTAAAACATGTTCAAGATGAACTGGCAAAAATAGGGGAGGATTATGCAGGGAAAATTGGCATTGTGGCTATATCCTCAAATGACATAGCAAGCTACCCTGAAGATGCGCCGCAGTCTTTGAAAGAACAGGCAGTGGAGTTAAGTTTTAGTTTTCCTTACCTTTATGATGAATCACAAGATGTTGCCAGAAGTTTTAAGGCTGCATGTACCCCTGATTTGTTTCTCTTTGATAATGATGGAAAATTAGTTTACCGCGGACAATTGGATGACAGCAGGCCTGATAGCGGTATCCCGGTGACTGGAAAAGATCTAAGAGCAGCTATTGATGCCATACTTTCCGGCCAGCCCGTCAATCCGGATCAAAAACCCAGCATAGGTTGTGGTATTAAATGGAAATCCTGATTTTTTAAAAGATAATTAAGACACTCCGGCTTGTTGAATGAGTAGGAGTTAAGATATTCTGAAGAAAGTGAATAAAACTTCCATTATAATTATTTTACTGATTATAGCTTTGGGTCTAAGGATCTATGACATAAATAATACATTCGGTTTTTATGGAGATCAGGGAAGAGATTTATTAGATATTATCCGATGGTTTAAAACTGGAAACATTCCTTTAACAGGACCCTCTGTCAGCGTTGGTGATTTTCACCTGGGGCCAATTTATTATTATTTAATCGCTCCCTTTTTAATCATTTTTCAGTATCATCCCATTGCAGGAGCTTATTTCGCCCTCTTTTATGGAATGATTTTTATCTTAGTGAGTTTTTTATTGATTGAGCGCTTAATTGATAAGCCTACTGCGCTTATCTTTTGTTTACTGGTTACTTTCTCTCCCATGGCAATTTTTCTATCAAGGGTAAATTGGAATCCTAATCTGCAGCCCTTAATGACAATTTTGTTAATATTTTCCGCGATTCAGTTTATTCGATCCAATAGATTTTTATTTATTTTTTTGTCCGGGGTGTTAATTGGTATGGGAGTTCAATTTCACTATACATTTTTATCTAATATATTATCTTTGGTTGTAGCTTTATTAATTTTTAAAACCAAAGCGGTGTTACATTTTAAAACATGGACATTTTTTCTAATAGGATTCATTATTCCGCTATTGCCCTTTTTTATCGGTCAAATACAAAATAATTT
>CAYICZ010000009.1:31987-36105 GCA_964362195.1 uncultured Gammaproteobacteria bacterium
GCGTAACACTGGTCTTGCCATTTGTTCCTGTTACACCAATACAAAATAATTTTTTGGATATCACTAATTTACAAATTTATCTGGAAAGGACGAAGGATGCAAAAAGCACATTCTTGTTCCAGACATTGATTGACAGATTATTCTTTCCTTTTTATGTATTTTTTCCAACTCCAAACTTACCATGGTTTGTTAGATTTTTGGCTGTACCTATTTGGTTAGTAGTTCTTTTAAGTGTTGTTTTAATTTCATTTTCTAAAATAAGAGTGGCATTTTTCTCGAAAATTATCTTAACCTTCTTTTTAGTAGGGAGTCTTCAGTCAATGATTGCCCGGACCAATTTTTATCACCATTATTATTTTAACTTAGGCATAATATCGGTTCTGTTGGTTAGCATTTATATAGCATACCTTTATCAGCATGCTCGTTTAAGGTTTATTTGGATCCTACCCTTGAGTCTGTTATTATGGTGGGAGATTGATTCTATTCCAAAGTCTTTAGAAACAAATCGGGATCTGAAAATAGTTTTGGAAACAACCCAATTTATAGTAAATGATGTTAAATCATCCGAATACGATCCAGCCATTGGCATTTTTGTTATGAGTCCGGCCACAATTCACCAAGGTTTTGAGTACAGGTATGTTTTGGAGAAGGAAGGGTCAAATACTTTCAGTTCCTCAAGACCTGATAGTGCAGATTACTTAATTATTGAAAAGACTAATAATAAAAGCATTAATTTTAAAAGCGCTGATTCTCAGAGGAAGGTTTTAAAGATTGGTGATTTAAGTTTTGATACAAAATTTGGAGTGATTAAATATGTGGAGGTTTATAAGATAAAAAAAATATGATACTCTTAAAAAGATGAGCAAAAAAGTATTTGTGGTTATTTTGGTGTTAAGTGTGGTGGTAACTTATGGGGCAGCATTTGTGGATGATGTAATTAATCCATCTAAAAACCCAACTGGGTTCCCTTTTGGGTTTGCGTCATTTAACTTCTTGGGAGGTTCAACTAATAGTTTAATGCTTATTTTTGATATAGTTTTTTGGTTTGTGGTTATTTGGGGAGTCTGGAAAGCTATTTCTTTCCTTGGTCGTGCGGGACGGTAACTTCTGTTGTGGAGAGTGAAGTATTACCTGCTAAATCAGTAACCAATATTTTAACCGTATATTTTCTCCCGTCTTTATCATCTCCTCTTCTTGATGCTTCTAATTTTAAAACCTGATTTATACTTGTCTGGTTTTCAATTATAACTTTGGGTTCAACCAAATCATATTCATCTTCAACCAATATTGTTGTTAGGTATGGATTCTCGTCAGTGATAGTACCCACTATATTTACATCCACCATTTTATTATTAGGCGACCATATAGTTTTCGGGTTAACATCAAACGATATCGTTGGGGGAGTATAATCGTAATTTGCTCCTCCTTCCATGACGCTGAATCTCTCAACATTCAGATCCGCTGTTCCATCCCCATTTTCATCAACTTTAATGGCCGGAGTTTCAGCAGAGTTTGTATCAAAAACAGTTTCCGCTTTGGTATTTTTTGTTAAAGGAATTTCTTTATAAAGAATAGTTTGCGAATTTTCATCATTTTCAAATTTCCTGATCTTAAAATCAAAACTTCCATTATCTGTTACTTCAAATTTAATTTATCCTTAACGATAAATTTTTTAGTGAAGATATAAACTAGAAGAATGTATTTAGGTTTTACATTATTTTATAGCTGTTGAGAAACTATCCCCATGGATAAAACAAAAATGTTGAGTAAAATGACCCACAAAAGATAATAAGCAACAAATGTAAAAAGTACCGTAATAATGTAATTTTTAATTCTGAAAGGTCTTTTTATAATAAATTTTCTGACAATTCCATAAATGATTAAAAAAATGATAATGAGTGCGATTATGCAATAAGGTAATAAGTTACCTGTGCTAAACATCCAGATAACATCAGGGCGTATTGTCTGAATAAATGCCCCCCAGGAAAACCAGCTAAAATCAAACATTAGTAAGTTGCCTCCAGGGTTCCATTGTTTGTATTAAGTATAAGTATTACCAATCCATCTCTTATTTCTTTTACTTTTTCTTCTTTTGGCTCTTTCACAATAATGGTACTTTTGTCCTTTTTTACATCATAGCGGATCCTGATTTTAATTTCACCTTTTTGCTCAAAATTCTGCTCTTTCACATTCAGCTTGGCTTTTTTCCCTTGGTAGGTAACATTAAAATGATTGTTATCCGGTATTTGCGCCGGGTTAGCATTATATTGAAGGGAATAAATCCTGAACCGGTCTTGTTTTTCTTTATCACGCTCCCGGACATCTAATTTTAAAGTGTTCCCGGCCTCATCGGTGATAATATAAACTGCATCATCTTTTTTCTTGGTTTCCGTATTATCTGTTTTTTGGACAGTGGTCTGGTTTTGATCAATGCCCTGAACCTCCAAATCGTCTTTGTCCGCATTAACGGTAATTTTAGCTTCCGGAGGAGTTTTATCAATTTTAATCTCTACTTGTTTGGTTTGTTCCAAATTGCCGACTAAATCAGAGGAACGATAATAGATTGTTGTCATGTTTTCATTGCTGATTACTAGAGGTATGGTATATTTTTGCCAGGTTGAGTTATCAAAACTGTATTCTGTTTTATCAACTCCGCTTCCACTTTCATTATCGGTTGCCGATATAGAAACATTTACATCAGATAAGTACCATCCGTTATTGCCCGGTGTTCCTGATAGTTGTACAGAAGTTACAGGAGAAATTTTATCTTCCGGCTGTAAATCAAGAGGCCGGGGGTTTTGAGGATCAAAATGCAGGTCGTAATTTAACTGCGCACCGGCAGCTGCCGTTCCTACCGCCTGACTGCTTTCATTTCTTGTATCAGTATAATAATCAACACCGACATGATATTCTCCCTCTCCCGTGCCGGTTAAGTTAAGTTTGTAATCACCTGTTGGATTTTCCACAAAGACCCATTTATTATCGCCTTCGGGATCGGTTAATAATTCTCCGACATAGTTTCCCTGACTGTCTTGAACTGTTAGAGTAACCGGAGAGGCAACCCAGGCAACCATTACCTCATTTGGAGCTCTTGCTAGGGCAGACGGCGTGAAAGTAATCCCCAATTTATTAAAAATTTGCGATGTGGCAGCATTGGGAAGGTTTGCATGTTTGCCAGGAATACTTATTTGTTCGGCTCCCGGAAGATTACTGCTTGAGGCAAGGACAGTATTATCGCCGTCAGCTGTTCCTGCGCTGCCGACAGGTTTTCCGTCTTTCCAAAGATACTGGTGCAAAAAATCTTCCGCCTGTAGTTTTTCCCAGGTTGTTTGGCCGGTACCAGTAATATTAATTAAGTCCACGCCTTTATTTGCAAAAATACTGGCTGTATTTTGTGGATTGGAGGTTGTTTTAAGAAAATTATTTAATTCATGCATATTTAGCCAATCAAAAGGGTTATCGCTCTTTATAAGATAATTGTAGCCAACAGGCAGTAAATCTTTGATGCTTTTAATATGGTCGTGGATCATTAAATATGGTTCTTGCAGAAAATTAATAGACAGCATTTTTATCATTACACTTAAACCTGCTTTTTGAACCGGATCCCAATTTGGAGGTACTTCTCCACCTTCCCAAGTGTAATAGGCAAAAGTCGAACCGGAATTAGGAGAACCTATTAAAAATGCCTTATCAACATCACCGCGGTAATGAAGAGATTCAACATAACTTCTGGCCACAAGGCCGCCCATGGAATGGGCAACAATATTGACTTTGGAAATCCCGGGATTAGCCGCTTTTGCTTTATCAATTGTTTCAGAGAGATATTTTTTAGCCGGCAGGGCCGCTCTGGGATCGGCATCTGTCCAGTCATTGGTTTTTCTCCAGTCATAAAAGGCAATAAAATAATCTTTGTCTTTTTGGTAGCCTGCTTTTTCCAGAGAATCAATAAATTGCCACCAACCGCTTTTAGCAGTATACATCCAATCCCAGCCCGAATCACCTCTATCAGTAAGAATGCCTAAATTAAGTGATGCAACTATTCCCGGCACTATAATTAAAGGTATTTTAGAAGGGGTGGGGTCAGGAGCATTAGTATTAACTAAGTAAAGAGGAGAGCT
>CAYICZ010000010.1:0-35236 GCA_964362195.1 uncultured Gammaproteobacteria bacterium
GTAGCACCTCAATGTTTAGAATTGGTGGCTAATCCGCAAATTTTAAACTTTTTTCGAAAAAGCTCCTAAAATTAGGGGCTTTTTCGTGCCTAGGAAGCTAGTAAGCCAGATTCTGTTTCTAGATGATAATTTATCTAATGCTCCTGATTTCGATATTTAAGCGAGTAGCTTAATCGGTTCTAGGATTGCAGCAGGGAGGATTGCCACGTTTCACCCGAGCTTGACCCCGGTTCGTCACTGTTGCTCTAACTGGATCTTACGACCTCCGCCTTACGGCGGACACCCTACTCTATGCTGTCTGGACTTTCCTGTCGCCTTAGGCGACTAATCATCCTTCTTCCTAGGCCTATATATTATACTACTAAAATTTCTTTTGCTCAATTACCTCTGTCACTAAAATCTGTATAACTGCTGCCATTGGAACTGCAAGCAATGCTCCTGCGAACCCAAACAATCTACTTCCTACTGCAATAGTTAATATCACCACTAAAGGATTCAACCCAACTGCTTTTTTCATAACCTGGGGTACTATTAAATTATTTTCCAGTTGTTGTATAACAAAATACATAATAGCTACTATCAATCCTAAAATAGGAGAGATGGTTAGTGCCACCAGAATTGCAGGCAAGGATGAAATTATTGGTCCGATCACCGGGATAACTTCCATAATTCCGGCCATTAAGGATAAAGGTAGCGCATAGGGAATATTTAAAATACTAAGACCAACATAAGATAAAACTCCAACTATTATAGATAAAATCAGCTGGCCTCTAAGCCAGGATCCTAATTTTTCCTGAATATGAGTTATTAATCTTCTGGTTCTTTCCTCATTACCAACAAATAAAGCAGAAATCCTATTTTCCAGGTTATTCCGCTCCAAAAGAAGATAAAAAGTTATTACCAAAAGAAAAATTATGGTTAAAAAATTATCAAAAACTGCAAGTGTTAGAGAGAATGCATTTCCTGAAAATGACGTTAAATTTGATTGAAACACTGACTTATCAATATGAGCAATATTAAATATCTGGCTTAAAAGCGGCGGAAGGATGACAATAAGTTTACTACTTTGCTCGATTAAAGGAGGTAATACAGTTGCTAAAATTCCCACCAATACCGCTATAATAATAATGTATGTTATGGCAATACCTAAAGCTTTTGGTATCTTAAGCTTTGTGAAAAAATTCACCAAAGGAGTCAGTGCAGACATTAAAATAATTGCCACAAAAAGAATTATTAGTAAATCTCTAATCAGATAAATTACCCAAAGACTTAATATAAAAATAGTTATAAAGATTACAGTTCTATGAGAAATATCAATTTTGCGCGGCATCTTAAAGATAATACCATTTAGCTACTAAATTTTCCACTTTATTCACATAATTTTTCTTATTTATATCAAACCAGTTAACATCTCTTTCTTTTTTAAACCATGTTGCCTGACGCCTGGCATATGCATGAATTTTCCCCTGTAAAATTTTAATTAACTCAATTTTATTAATTTTTTGCTGTAAAAAATCAGCGATTACCCCATATTCTAATCCCAGCTGTCTCATTCTTTTTACAGATAGACCATTTTTATATAAATTTTTTGCTTCCTCAATCATTCCCATCTTTATTCTTTTTTCAACTCTTTCATCAATTCTTTTATATAAAATTTCTCTTGAAGTTGTTAATCCAATTTTCAAGATATTATACTTTTTAACTTTTATAATCTGCGTTGATATTTTTTTCTTATTAATATTCAGCTCTATTGCCCTTATTAACCTTCTGGGGTTTTGTCTATCAGAGGAATTCATCGTCTTCCATTTTTCAGAAGAAAATTTTTGTAGTTTTTTTTGAAGTTCCTCTAAAGTTAGTTTATCTAATTCTTTTCTTAATCTTTTATCCAATGGAATTCCTAAATTAGAAAACCCATACAACAATCCTTTAAGGTAAAGGCCTGTTCCTCCAACAATTATTGGAAGTTTTCCCTGTTTTTCAATTTGCTTTATAACTTTTTTTGCTTTTGTAATATATTTTGAAATATTATATTGTTTTTTTGGATCATAGACATCATAAAGATATATTGATATGTTATCTACTAACCATCTTCCTTTTTCCATTTTCAAACTTCTAAACTTACTTGGCATTTTCCCAGTACCTATATCTAAACCCACATATACCTGTCTTGAGTCACAACTAATTAACTCTCCATTAAATTTTTTAGCTAATTTTAGAGCCAAATCAGTCTTACCGGTTGAGGTAGAGCCCAATATTATTAACAATTTTTTCATAATTTGTGCATGATACAATATTAAAATGCGTATTGCCATTTTGGGTGCTGGTTTTACAGGATTGTCTGCGGCTTATCACCTATTAAAAAAAGGTCATGAGGTGATAATTTTTGAAAAAGAGAATGCAGTTGGGGGACTGGCAGTGGGGTTTGGGATGCTAGGGTGGAAATGGACAATTGAAAAAGGTTATCATCATTGGTTCACCAACGATGATTCTATTTTAAAACTGGCAGCAGAAATTCACCATAAAGTAATCACCACCAAACCATCAACAGACGTATTAATTGATGGTCAAAGAATCCCTCTGGATACACCTTTATCTCTTTTAACTTTTTCGCCATTACCGTTTATTGACCGACTGAGAATGGGCCTTGTTTTAGGCTATCTTAAACTAAGCGGAGATCAAGAAAAATTTAAAAGTACTACTGCCTTAAGTTGGATTAAAAAATGGATGGGAAGAAAAGCAACTAATCTGATTTGGGAACCATTACTAAATGGTAAATTCGATGAATTTAAAGACAAAATAGCACTGAGCTGGTTTTGGGCAAGAATTAAAAAAAGAACTTCTTCGCTTGTCTATCCAGAAGGAGGATTTCAAAAATTTGCTGATAATTTATCTCAAAAAATTAAAAAACTTGGTGGAGAAATTCATCTAAATTCTACTATTTCAAATATAAGTTCTCTAAAGATCAAGTTTAATAAAATCATCGTTACTCTACCTTCACCAATTTTTACAAAATTAACTCCAGATTTACCAGCAGAATATTCAAAAAAAATAAATTCAATTCAACATTTACATGCCCAGGTTTTAATTTTAGTTCTTAAAAAACCGTTTATGGACAAAACTTATTGGTTAAATATTACAGACAAATCTTTTCCATTTCTGGTTTTAGCCGAACACACTAATTTTATGGATAAAAAGTATTATGGTAACCAACATATTTTATATATTGGTAATTATTTGCCCCCCAATCATCCATATCTAAAAATGGATACCAAACAGCTCCTTAAAATTTTTGACCCATATCTAAAAAAGATTAACCCCATTTATCACTTATCACTTATCACTTATCACTTATTTATTGGCCCTTTTGCCCAACCTGTAGTAACTGTTGACTACCCTAAACTAAAACCCGATTTTAAAACCCCGCTAAAAAATATCTACCTTGCTAACCTTGACATGGTATATCCTTGGGATAGGGGAACAAATTATGCCGTGGAACTTGGAGAAAAGGTGGCCAAAATTGTTAATAGTAATAAATAAAAATGCAAATTACTGATTTAAGCTATATAACTAAATGGTGGTTAATATTTTTTATAATTGGCACCATTTTTTTACCCTTAACTTTCTTAATTTTCTCTTCCTTTTTTGATAAAGGATACATATTTTCTAAAATACTGGGAATTCTTTTTATCTCCTATATCATTTGGTTATTGGCCAGTTTAAAAATAGTCAACTTTAGTACTATTAATATTTTCGTAATTATTGTTCTTTTTGCTATATTAAATTTTTTCATAAATAGAAAATATAAATTGTTAATTAATTTAAAAATTTATTGGAAAATATTTGTTTTTGAAGAAATTTTATTTACCATAGGATTTTTCTTTTGGGCTTTTATTAGAGCTCATGAACCATCTATACATGGGCTGGAAAAATTTATGGATTTTGGGTTTTTAAATTCTATTTTACGGTCAGATTATTTCCCACCAAAAGATATTTGGTTAACTCCCGAAACAATAAACTATTATTATTTCGGCCATCTGGTTACCGCTGTCTTAATTAAACTCACAGGTGTTGATTCTATGTTTGGATTTAACCTAATGCTTGCTTTGATTTTTGCCTTTACTTTATCCTGTTCTTTTTCTATTGGAGCTAATCTTTATTATTTCTTTGAGCGTAATTATAAAAAAATAATGATTACAGGAATAATTTCTTCTCTTTTGGTAACTATTTCAGGTAACATGCAGATAATTTACGCTTTTTTTGCGCCATACAATACCGATGCTCCTATCCCTTTCTGGAGTCTACCTTTAACTAACAACATAACTAATTATTTCTATCCCAATGCCACCAGATTTATTCCCAGGACTATTCACGAATTTCCAATGTATACAACAGTGGTAGGGGATTTACACGGCCATTTATTAAATACACCTTTTGCGATCCTAACAATAGCACTTTTGGTTGTTTTGTTCTTCTCTAAAACAAACTTACTTTTCAATTTATTAATAGGATTTATGATAGCCATTTCTTTCATGACCAATTTCCTCGACGGATTAATTTATATCTTATTTTCAACATTAATAATCTTCTTTAAAAATTATAAAGATAACAAATTCATAAAATCCGTTGAGTTTTCAATTAAACCAATTTTGGTTATTTTAGTCTCATCGGTAATATTTTCTTTATCGTTTTGGTTGAACTTCAAACCATTTGGCTCCGGAATAGGCATCATCTGTTCTCCAAAATTCTTGATAAATATAGAAATGATTGGTCCATTTTTATTCGAAGCGAACAGGTGTACAAGAACTCCTTTATGGATGTTTTTAATCATATATGGCCTTTTCATGTTTTTATTTGCCAGATTTTTCAAAGTAGTTTTTACCAAAAATTGGAGTGTTAAAAAATTTTCAGATATTGATTATTTAATATTTATCTTCTTTATCTTTGGACTGATTTCCGTAATCATCCCTGAACTAATATATTTCAGGGATATCTATACAGGTTATTTCAGGAGCAATACTATGTTTAAATTCTCTTACCAGGTCTTTATAGCATCCTCAATAGCCGGAAGCTTCATAATAGTTAGAACTTACCCAAAGTTTAAAAATTCTTTCCATGGTCTTTATCTTATTACTCTGGCTTTTTTGTTGTTTCTGGCATTCCTTTTCCCTTTTTTTGCCGTCAAAACTTATTACAACAACCTAAACTCTTATGCTGGACTTGATGGTATAAAATTTTTATCAAAACTTTACCAAAACGACTATCAGGCAATTTCATGGATTAGGCAAAACATTAAGGGACAACCTGTAATTTTGGAAGCAAATGGTGAAAGCTACACCGACTTTGCCAGGGTTTCGGCAAATACCGGACTTCCAACAGTTATCGGCTGGCCGATTCATGAATGGCTATGGAGAGGGTCATACGATATTGCATCCTCTAGATTCCCAGATGTGGCAACTTTATATGAAAATCCTGATTTAGAAATTACAAAAAAATTAATTAGAAAATATGATATAAAACTTATTTTTATTGGTACTCTGGAAAAGCAAAAATTTCTAAAATTAGATGAACAAAAATTTAATCAACTGGGAAAATTAGTTTATCAAAACGGAAATACGAAAATTTATCAGATTAATAATTTAAATTAAACTGTCTTCTAATCGCTTTTCCCGAAAATCCATGGAGTTTGGGATTTGATCTTTTTATGTTTAGTAGATTTAGATAAAATATTATTTTTCTCAACCATTCTGATTGTTCTAACCACAGTATCAGTGCCAACTTTAACTCGTACAGCAATTTTTCTAATAGATAAACCGTCATCTAATAAATTGATAATTTGCCATCTGTTTTTTAACATCCGCCATTCAGAAGCAGTTAATAAATTCTTTAAAATATCTGCAGGAATTTGAATATTACTATCTTGTCTTGGTTTAGACATGTATCCATACAATCATACATTAACTTCGATGATATAATCAATTCACATGTCAGATAAGCTTAAAGCTTTTCAAATTAGAGTTGACGGCAAAATACTGGATTACCGGTTAGGCAAACAGTTAAATTTAGATTACATAAAATCCTTCTTTAAAAAAAGATACTTTGTCAAAAAACTATGGTCAGGCGGAAGACATATTTTAGGCATACTGGAAAAAAATAATAAAAATCTATTCCTAAAGCTGGCCACTACCGAGGGCATAAGCGAGCTGACAAAAATTGAATATAATTGGAATGAACAATTTAATAACCTAATGCCGAGAAAATCGTCTGGTTTTTGGGTTCCCCAAAATGAAGATTTCGGGATATATAACGGCAATCTTTTTTATTTAATAACTGATCGCTTTGAAGGAAGGCTGCTTGCCCAAAGGCCGGAAAAGACAAATTCAACAGATTTTATTGATCAGATTCCTGCTATTATTAATTTTTCAGAACTAATTCAAAAATTAAATATTGTTGAGTTAACATCAAAGGAGAATCCTGATTACAGGGAGCGGTTTTTTGAAAAAACTAAATCCTGGTACAACGATATCCCAAAAGATATTATAGAAAAATACCAAGTGGTTGATTTATTAAAAGTTGTTGAACATGGTATCTCAAAACTCAAGATGAAACCACGTCATGGAGATTTTACTCCCTGGCATCTGTTCAAATTGACAAGCGGTCAACTTGGACTTATTGATGGGGAACATGCAAAGAAAAATGGAGTTGAGTATTATGATATTGGATATTTTATTCAAAGAGTATTTAGTGTGTTAGAAAATCCAAATTTTGCTGAAAAAATATTATCTGAGTTAATAAAAAAGAATTACAGTCTGGAAAAATTAATAATTATATTGGCTGCAAGAGCAATAGGTGGTTTTTTAGATGAATCATTAAAACCATCTCCAGATTATACTTTTTGTGTTAAATTTAAGGATTGGGTAATTAATAACAACTCATCTAAAGAATTTATTGTATAGTCTGGTTTTTCCATTTCACTCTCCGGTGATTCATCCAGGAATTCTCCCTGTAAAACCCAAACTGTTTTTGCCCCGATTCTATTACCTTCTAAAATCTCGCTTTTAACCCTATCTCCAACAACCAAACACTCTTCGGGTTTTACATTTAATTTCTTTAATAGATGATTAAATTCTTTTTTATTCTCTACCGAAACTGCTTCCAAAATCTGAAAATATTTTCTTAAGTTTAGCTGTTTAAACTCAGCTAATCTTTCTTCTAAATTAGGTGATCTGCTTACCAGTGCCAGTTTTATACCTTTTTGGGTTAACGCTTCTAAAACACTGATAGTCTGAGGATAAAGTTGTTGTGTGAAGGGATTATAAATAGTCCCGGCGTAATCAAAGATTACAGCTTTAAGCTTTAGCTGGCGAGTTATCATTTAATCAATCTTTTGAGGGTTTTACCGGCAGCGAATCCTGGAGTTTTTTTATTGGGGATTTGAATTGTCTCACCTGTCTGGGGATTTCGTCCACGGCGTGCTGCCCTAGACCTAATAAGAAAAGTTCCAAAACCAGTTATTACAACTTTTTCCCCTCTGACTAATCCATCCCTTATTAAATTAAAGGTGGTATTGACACTATCCTGGGCAGCTCTTTTTGTTAAGTTAGATTTCTTGGCAACTTTTTCAATCAATTCATTTTTCGTCATGGCACTAAATTACCAGAAGATTAGATTTTTGTAAAGCCCCAATTTTCAAAATATATAAAAATTATTTGGTTCCTTTGTTTCTTAAATAATTTCCAATAATAAAGGCTGTTACCCAAAAAATAGAAGGAGCTATGGTCAGTAAATTACGCTGTACAATGGTATCATTCAAAATCATGACATAATTATCAGTAAAAAGATAGATGAAGATATAGCCAAGAAAACAGCAAAAAACCAGGGTTATAAAAATACCTAATTTAGACTCCTTTATCTCCTTTTGGTAAAAAAGGTAACTAATTATAGCAACTATCCAAAGCAAAGAAAAATTAGAAAGAGATAACAAATTTTTTAATATATTTGGAACGATCTCAAAGTGTATACCTATACCTCCAATAAGATTGGATTCTGTTCCCAAATTGCTCATACCTAATCCAAGTTTGCTTTTAAATATTAACCAGGGTAAAAGAAAAATAAGTCCAGGGACTAACGCTAAAATAATACTTCTTAAGTTCAATAATTTTTTTATATTTTTAAATCCTTTTTGGCGCACAAAAATTGCCATTAAAACCAAAATTACAATTGCAAATAAAAAACTCCCCTCATTTTTAATCCACCCCGCAAAACCAAACATTAGAGAAGATAGCATGAGGTATCTGTTGTCAGTCCTTGTTAAATATAAATAGAAAAGCATAGTGGCAATACCAATATATAAGCCTACAGGTAAATCAGCATAATCTGCCGCTGCGTGATATGAAATAAGAGGTATTGATATAAATATAAAAGAAAAAATTAAAGCTTTAGTCGAACCGATAAATTGGTAAATAAATAAATAGAAAAATATTAGAAAGAATAAAAGCAGCAAAGGAGAAATTATTTTTACAAACTTATCATCCCAAACCCCAGTTGAAGTGTAAATCCAGCTTTCGAGGATAGGAATCTGTAGAGGATAGTTAATATGTCCACCACCTCCCAAAAAATATGGATCGTTTCTATTTAGAGGAATTCCCTTTTCAAAATAAAACACTTTTGCTCGCAAAGACCAATTAGTCCAAGCGTCAAAATTTAGTACCGGTTTATCCAATGCAATGAAGAAAATTGAAAATAGTTTAAAGATTATTAAAGCTACCAGTAAATAATTGACAAGATTTATTCGTAGATGAGCTCTGTTTATTTTAGGTATTGTTAGATTCAAATTTTTATTTATTTTTTTAATATAATAAATAAAACAAATCGCTGAAATAAAACTAAATAAAATACTAATCCAAACTCTATCCCACTTTAGGTGAAAAATGCTTAAGAGAAAAAGAGACATACTAAATATGCTGGCACCTACAAAAAAAGATAGGAATATTTTTTGGGAAAATGTGAATAACCTCTTACCCATACTGAAAACGGAAAGTAATGCAAAACCTAATAAAAACGGTAAAAATATTGACCAAATATAGAGTATTACGATAGGCATAAACTTAATATTTATTTTTTATCAAGACATACTCATTATCATTTAATTTAGCCAATAGTTGAGCTTTGATAGTTTCTACTTTACCGTTATCATCAATAATCAGTTTTTGTTCCTCTTCGTTGAATTTTACGTTAACTGCATTAAAAACTAAAATATATGAAGCATTATTTTTAATAAGGTGAGGGTAGAGATAATAAGGAGCTTTTTGGGAAAAATATAGTGGGTTTTTAGGCACCAGTAGCATTACAGGTTCATTATTGGGAAGATGAGTTTGGGCGAACTTAAGAAAGTTGTAGAAATTATTGGAAGTTGTTATATTCCTAAGTTCATCAAGAGATTTTCCGCCAAAGATTACACCTTCTGCGTATACTTGTACGCCTGCTTGGGTAGTATAAAGCAATGAGATGATAAACCACAGAATTATTATTACTTTTATATATTCCTTTTGTTTTTTAAACAGAAATAAAACAATCAAAATGCCAAAAACCAAATAAATCATTATGTCTACTGGTAAACCCATAATGTATAAAGGTGGTAAGTTGTTTATATATGATGGATGAGGAATAAAAGGAGAAAGTATATCCACAGCCCACATTATAATCTTAATTTAGAAAATGAAACAATATACTAAAATCCTAAAATGAAGGATTAATATTCCACATTTTTACCATCTAAAGAATAAAGTTTAACTTTTGTTTTTTCATTTTTATATACTAATTTCCAATCCCTAAATCTTTCCGGCAAACCTATATCCTTAGTCAGGATATAATCAAATTTATCACCTTTTTTGATCCAGCTTTCGTGAATATAGGGAAAGTTAACATAGTATAAATTACTAATTCCGTAGATTAAAACTTTGTTATCGGATTTTATAGTTTTTGTAAAGAAATTATCTACATCATAAAAATTACCTACATTATATTCCAAATTATTAAGCATAAATGTATTCATATTTTCCTTACCTAAAATAACAGGGACAAACCGTTTATTGGCAATCCCCCGATAAGCAATCGAGGTAAATGAAACAATAATAATTATTACCAGAAGAAATTTGTATAATAATTTACTTTTCAAAGAATTAAGAAGTAATGTAAAAAGTAAGGAGAAGGCAGGAAGATATGGCATAAAGAATCTACCACTACTTGCAAGAGGAGTAAAATAGAGAATTATGAATCCGAAAACAAGATATATAAGTAATAAATTAATAAGTAATCGGGCTTGTTTATTGATTGTCTTAAATAGAATATTGCAAAAATAAAATATTATAAGCGGTAGGGAAATGAAATAAATAGGGGAGATGGGATCTGGAGAAAGAAGGAAAATAGACCATGTAGCAGCTACAATATCTTTGGGATTAAAGGGTATCGAATTACCTAGATTTTGATGCACCGGCGATAAAAGAGGATAAATTGGATTTTCAGTGTTTAGGTAGGAAAAAATCAACCAGGGAGAAACAACGATGAAAACTACTACACAAAAAAATATAGACTGTTTGACAATAGAAACTAATTTAACTTTTTTAAAAAGAGAGATATATAAAAGTAAAATAAGGTAAATAACAATGGACCATAAACTTAATAGTTTGCAGGATATTGCAAAGCCTAACATAACTCCTGATAATGCTAACCATTTAAAAACGTTGGACCTTACAAAAATAAGGAAACTCCATAAAGCTAAAACTTCAAAAAAAGTTCTAGCTAAATCAATATAGGCTGTTATCGACATCCATCCAACCACTAAATTTGAATAGAAAATAAGGCCAACTAAAAGAGAATCCTTAGTTGATAAAAAATTGCGGGACATTTTATATAAAGCAACAAGAGTTACTATTCCAAATGAAAAATGAATTATTTTGGCTGTGATTTCATTTCCTAAAGCAAGAGCTACCAAATAGAGCATTTCTGTAAGTTTAGGCATAGCTGAATAATAAAGATGTCCACCTATATAAAAGATCGAATTTTGTTGCAAATAAATTTTGGGGATTGTTAGATGATACCAGAGAGCATCAAAAGCAAGTTCCGGTCCTAAAACACCAACCAAATTAATGAAAATTTGAATAGTAATTAAACAAAATAAAAAAATAGATAGAGGCTTAGCGTTCACCAGATATGTCTTAAGAATTAACAGAAAATTGATAAATTGTTTCAAAAAAGCTTTGATTAAAACTAGAAGAAAGATTATTAAACTAACAAGAATAATATTTTTTCTAAGAAAATGTAAGATTCCTAATGCGAAGATGGAATAAGAATATAGCGCTGTTAGAAAGGCCAATTGAAACATATATTTTTTCTACACACAAGAAAGTAGAAATAATAGCTTACTATTGCCAAAACAAATAAAATATAGCAGATTATAGCTAAAATCTCGAGACGCTTTCTAGATAACTTCATTGTGTCATAGTTGTGGTAGTTTCAGTTGCTCTTATTTCCCTTATTGCAGTAATTTTTACATTACCCGGAACCATGACCTCTTTTGAGATTCGCTCTGCAATGTCATGAGTTAATTTTGGCAGTTCCGAATCTGAAATTTTCTCAGGGATCACAATGACTCTAACTTCCCTTCCAGCTTGCATGGCAAAACATTTCTCAACTCCCTCAAAAGAAAGTGCTATTTTTTCAATATCTGAGAGTCTTTTTATATAATCTTGTACATTTTCATGTCGTGCACCAACTCTCCCTCCGGAAATTGAATCAGCAATACAAACAATTATTGATTCAACTGAAGAAAATGATTTGTCTTCATGATGCTCAGCAATACAGTTTATAACCTCCTCAGGAAGACCAAATTTCTTAGCTAGTGCTACACCTTTATCAACATGTGAACCTTCTTCATCAGAAACAATTTTTCCGATATCATGGAATAAACAACCAAGTCTAACTGTATTTACATTTGCCCCTAATTCAAGAGCCAAAGCAACTCCTATTTGTGTTTCTTCTTGAGTGTGCAAAATTAAGTTTTGTCCATATGAGTATCTATATTTAAATCTTCCCAGGTTATCAATTAGTTCAACCGGCAAATTATAAACTCCCACATCTGCAGCCAGTTTTTCCCCGGCAGCTCTCATCAATTTGTTAATATCTGCTTGGGTTTTGGCAACAATTTCTTCGATTCTTTGGGGTTGAATTCTACCATCTTCAATAAGCCGCTCAAGGGATACCTTTGCAATTTCCCTTCTGATTGGATCAAAAGAAGAAAGGATTAAAGTATCAGGAATTTCATCATCCATTACCACATCAACTCCTGTTACCTGCTCAAAAGTTCTGACATTTCTTCCTTCTTTTCCAATAATCTTACCCTTTATATCCTCATCAGGTAATGTAACCTTAGAGGTCGTAAATTCTGAAATATAATCTGTCACTCCATGAATTATTGTGTCTGCTAAAATCTCCTTTGCTTTTTCATCTGCCTGCAATTTTATTTCATTTTCTGCCTCGATAATCTTTTTGGAGATCTCAACTGCCAAATCTTTTTCAACATTTTCCAGTAAAATTTTCTTTGCATCTTCCGCCGAAAATTTGGATACCTTCTCTAGTTTTTCAACTAAATCAATCCTAATTTTTTCTAAACTCTCTAATTTTTCATCAACCAGTTTTTGTTTTTGAGCGATTTGTCTTTCTCGCTCCTCCAAAATTCCTTCTCTTTTTGCCAAATCTGCCTCATTCGAAGTAGTCGAAACTTGTGTGCCAAAAGTTTTAGGACCAAATGTATGTGCCATATATGTATGGAATCAGAAGAATGACCCTCTTTAAAGGGAAATTTGAGAAGTTAAATCTTTGAGAATTAATTTCATCATACTTTACTCACTCATTCTGATTCTCTAATATTATTTTATACCTTTTTGAGGTTTTTTTCAACGACAACTTTAACAATCTCATAATCAAATCCTCTTCTCATTAAAAAATCATAGGCTTTTTTTCTAAACTCCAGTCTTGGTAAATTCTTCCAGGGTTCCAATTTTTTACTTAGTAGCTTTTCTGCTATTTGTTGTTCACCTGTAACCTCGCTTATCACTTCCTCTATTATTTCTTTATCAATTCCCTTTTGTATAAGTTCTAGCTTTAGCGCAATTTTCCCTTTTTTTCTACTTCTTGCCTCAACCCAAGATTTAGCAAATTCCTCATCATTAATCAATCTTTTCTGTTTTAATTTATTTATTAACAGTTCTATTGCAGCTTCTGAAATTTGCTCCTGATCTTTAATTTTTCGCTTATATGATAAGTTCTTTAAATAGTCTCTAATTTCTTTTTCTGACCTAAGTCTTAAGTTAAAAAGTCTATACATCCTTTCCATTAATTTTCCAACTTCTGATTCAAATAACAAATGTTCCACATCTGATGTGGTAAAAGTTTTTCCAATAACTAACCTTTTCTCCACCACCAAATCTTCATCTGCTCCAAAAGCAAACTGCCCATCTAAAAAAACATTAAATCTATGCGGGTTTTTTTTCTGAGGTTCAATTGAGGTAATCTTGGGCATTAATCAGACTCTTTAACTTCACCTGCTTCGCCATCTTCGCCAACAATTATTTTTTCTTTACCATCTTTTTGTTTCCCCCAGGCTTCTCTGATTTCTTTTTCTAAAGCTTGAGATTCTTTTTTATTCGTCTTTAAATAATCTATAGCAGCCGCTCTTCCCTGTCCCAACATAATCTCACCCCATTTTATAAACGCTCCTGATTTTGTTAAAATCTCAAGTTCTATTCCCACATCCAATAGCTCACCCTCATGCGAGATACCATAACTATCCATGTCAAACTCAGCAATCCTAAATGGAGGAGCAACTTTATTTTTAACAACCTTTACCCTATGTCTTGATCCAACTACCATGTCACCTGCCTTTATATTTTCGATTTTTCTAACGTCCAATCTAATAGAGGAGTAGAACTTTAAAGCTAGCCCTCCGGTTGTTGTTTCAGGATTACCAAACATAACTCCGATTTTTTGCCTTAATTGGTTAGTAAAAATTATAATTGTGTTGGTATTAGATACTGCTCCTGTTAGTTTTCTTAAAGCCTGTGACATTAAACGGGCTTGAACTCCCATTGAAGAATCTCCCATCTCTCCTTCTAACTCTGATCTTGGAACTAGTGCAGCAACAGAATCAATGACTACCACATCAATTCCACCTGATCTAATTAAACTTTCTGCAATTTCTAAAGCCTGTTCCCCAGTATCCGGTTGAGAGATTAATAAATCATCAAGATTAACTCCAATTTTTTGTGCTCTTTGGGGATCAAGCGCATGTTCTGCATCTATAAATGCTGCCACTCCACCTTTTTTCTGAGCCTCGGCAATTACATGTAGACAAACTGTAGTTTTACCACCTGCCTCAGGGCCATAAATTTCTATAATCCTTCCTTTAGGCAACCCTCCAACTCCCAGCGCTAAATCAAGTGCAATAGAACCGGTGGGAATAACCTCAGTTGTAAACTTCTCAACTCTCTCTCCAAGTCTCATTATAGATCCGGTTCCATAAGTCTTTTGAATCTGAGCCATAGCAGCTGAAACTGCAGCATTTCTCGCATCGTTATTTTGTGCCATAATATTAACTTAGCCAAATATTACCCAAACGTCAATACCCCAAAATTATCTTGTGTTCCCGTATGGATACATCAATTATTGTGTCGGGGAGGGGAGAATCGGACTCCCGATGCTGCACCCCCAGCGCAGCGTGTTACCACTATACTACTCCCCGAACCATAGCAATTTTACCATCTACTGCTATATAATTCTATGTATATGAAGCTTATTTCTCTAAATACCTGGAGTGGAAAATATTTTGAAGCTTTAATTGACTTTATCAAAAAACATCAGGATACTGATATTTTTTGCTTCCAGGAAATTTTTGATACCACCTCTAAGATAAAAACATATAAAGATTTAAGAGCTAACCTGCTTTCAGAAATAAAAAATATCCTGCCGGATTTCAATTTTTTTTATTTTCCTGCTCTTTTTGACTACGATAATAATGCTATAAAAGTTAATTTTAATTTATCTTTCGGGCTGGCTATTTTTGTTAAAAAAATAATATCAGTTGATTATCATCAAAATTATTTTATTTATAAATCAAAAGCCTCAAAAGGATTGCTGAGAGATTTTTCAAATCTGCCAATTCCACTACAAGTTATTAGCTTTCATGCAAAAGACAAAAAGTTCCTTATTTTTAATTTCCACGGCACACCTTTTCCTCCTCCTAAAACAGATACCCCAAACCGGATTAATCAATCAAAATATATTAAAAAAATATTAAATTTTTTTTACGGGGCAAAAATTTTAGTTGGAGATTTTAATTTATTACCCCAGACTCAAAGTATAAAATTATTAGATAATGTTATGCAAAATTTAATAAAAAAATACAAAATAGAAAGAACGCGCAGTAGAATTAGCTCTTTTTGGGGAAGAGAAGATTTTCAAAAATTTGCCGATTACACTTTTGTTTCAAAAGAGGTTAATGTAAAAAACTTTACAGTTCCTGATGTAGAAATTTCAGATCATCTACCAATGATTTTACAATTTTCCTAAACCACTCTTTCCCAGGGAAATTCATCTCTGCCAAAGTGACCATATACTGCAGTAGGTAAATATATCGGGCGCTGCAAATCTAAACCCTCTAAGATGCCTGATACGGATGTATCCAGAATTTTATTCATGAAAGAAATGATAACTTTATGGGATTTTTTATTTGTTCCAAAAGTTTCTACATCTTCCATAGTAGGCTTTTTGGCTCCAATAAAATAGGCAAGTCTTACTTCGGCCTTTTCTGCCAATTTATGAGCTACAATATTTTTAGCTAAAAACCTGGCAGCATATGCCCCGCCTCTATCTACTTTTGATGGTTCTTTCCCGGAAAAACACCCTCCACCAACCCTGGCATAACCCCCATAAGTATCAACCACAATTTTTCTTCCAGTTAATCCGCAATCTGAAGCAGGCCCTCCATGATGCCAAATACCGGTACCATTGACAATTAAATCACCCTTTTTAATTTTATAACCAAACATTTCTAAAACCGGTATAACTATAAATTCAAAAACATCATCTTTAACTTGATCTAGATTAACAGATTCTTTATGCGGAACAGCTATAACAACTTGTATAACCTTACGGGGTTTTCCATCTTTGTATTCTATAGTCACCTGAGACTTACCATCAGGCCTCAAATACTTAATGATATTTTCTTCTCTGACCACATCCATCCTTTTAGTTAGAGCATGTGCCATCATTATTGGCAAAGGCATTAAGGCAGTTGTTTCCCTGCAGGCATATCCAAACATCATTCCCTGATCACCTGCTCCTTTTTTCTTTACCCCAACTGCAATTTCGGGTGATTGTTCATGAACAAATACTTCAATTGGAGATTTATCTGAAAAATTAAATTTAGGGTCAGTGTAACCAAGTCGTCTTATTTGTTCTCTGGCAATTTTTTTATAATCTATTTTTGCTCTGGCGCCTATTTCACCTGCAATAATTAATCTATTGTTACCTGCCAAACACTCAATAGCTGTTCTGCCTTGCGGATCTTGAGAAAGTACTGCATCTAAAATAGCATCTGATATTTGATCGCAGATTTTATCCGGATGGCCTGCACAGACTGATTCAGATGTAAATGTTGTTATGCCGTTTTTCATAAAAAATCCCGCTTTCGGCGAGATTAAAGTTTCTCACCTGAGGCAAGCGCATCTATCCATTTTAGGATCCTGGCACCGTTTCTTTTCGGTTGCCGGTCGCCTAGGCGACACTCTTGATGCAATTAATATTTAACCATAGATTATTTATTTTGGCAAGTCCTCAAAAATTGCATGCTTTTTGATAAGACCAATCATTTTATTTTTAGTTCCTTCAATATCTCCACCTAACTCTACTTCCACATTAAGCCTTAGTAACGGTTCAGTATTGGAAGATCTAAGTGATAATCTCCAGTCAGCAAAAGATATAGACACACCGTCTAATTCTGAAACTTCCCCTTTTGGAAATTCTTTTTTCATTGCCTCCATAACTTCTTTGGCATTTTTTACTTCAAAATTAAACTCCCCTGATTCATGAGATCTTCTTAAAAAATCTACAATTTCAGAAAGTTTTTTTCCTTCCTCTGTCATAACCTTAAGTATTATTAAAATCATCGGGATCTGGGATTCCGCATTGCCGGTTTCCTTAAAGAAATAATGAGAGGAAGATTCTCCTGCAAATACTCCTCCTGTTTCGTGCATTTTTTCTGTGATAAATGAGTGGCCAACTTTTGTGATAACAAAAGTACCACCCAGCTCTTCAACTATTTTTTTAGGAGTCATAATATATCTGATATCCCCTAAAACTGTTGCGCCTTTGTGCTTTTTCAAAACTTCACGGGCTACAATTGCCGTAATAACAGATGGAGGAACAATACTACCTTTTTCATCAATAAAAAATAATCTGTCCCCGTCGCCATCAGGGGCTAGACCTACATCAGCTCCCTCATCAACTACTCTTTTTTGCAAATCAACCAGAGTTTCTTTCTGAAGAGGATCTGCCTGATGTACCGGAAAGGTTCCATCTAACTCAAAATTCATTTTTATTAAACTTCCGGGGATATGTTTAAATAGCTCTTCAATATATAAAGCTCCTAGCGCATTTGCTGCATCTGCCACAACTTTATATTTATTAAGCTTTGGATTTCCTGCAATCCTTAGCGCATTTTTCACTTCCTCAACAACAACTCCCAACTTTTCCGTGATAGTTCCACCATTAACTTTCGGCAAATTAACTCTTTCTATTGCCATTTTCTTAATATCATCCATCCCTGTTGATTTACCAATTTTTACCAAACCGGTTGAGGAAATTCTTACAATTTTTATGCCATTATATTGGCCTGGATTATGAGAAGCAGTAATTTGTAATCCTCCGTCAAATTTATTTTTAAAAACCGCATAATAAAAAGTTGGGGTGGAAACAATTCCTAAATCAATTACCTGTGCTCCTAAACTAACTAAAGTTTTAGAAACCGCCTCAAAAATAGCAGGGGATGAAAGCCTCATATCGCGACCAACAGCAATTGTTAAAGGCTTAGTAGTTTCCAACTGAGTTTGTAGAAGCTTATAAATAGCGCGGGTTATAGGAACCGCAAAATCTTCATTTATTTCTTCAGGGTATACTCCTCTGATATCATAGCTTTTAAAAATCTTCTCCGGGGGAATCTGCTTATCCATTTAATCTAAACATTTTACCAGATTAAGATATATAATCAAATTATGTTTGATTGGAAAATATTGGCAATTGCTACTCCACTTTTATTTGTCACTTATCAAACACTTTCAAAATTTTTGCCAAAAGATGTATCTGTATTTTTAGTTAATGCTTATGCTTCATTTATTGGATTTTTAATCATGCTTGCTTTGCATCTTTTAACTTCCTCTGATAAATCACTAATTTATGTTCCAAGTAGTTGGTATGCTTATGGCAATTGCCGGAATCTTTATAACTGTATATTTTAAGAAAACTTAACGCTTTGGGGATTGTTTCATTGCTCTGGCTTTTTGAGCATGACCGTATTTTCTTCGCTCTTTTACCCTAGCATCTCTTGTTAATAACCCATCTTTTTTTAAAAGAGTCCTTAAAGTGGGATCTATCTTTACTATGGCTCTTGAGATCCCATGAACAACAGCATCAACCTGGGATACTCTTCCTCCGCCAACCACCTTGGCAGAAATTGTATATTTACCTTCTGTTTTTGTTACCTCAAGAGGTCTTTGATATTTCTTTTGGAATAAAACACCTGAAAAATACTCAGTTATTGGTTTTCCATTAACAGTTATTACTCCTTTACCTAGAGAAAGTCTGACCCTGGCTATGGCTTCTTTTCTTCTCCCCACAGTGGAAATAGTTTCCATTATTTTTTCTCTCCTGCTAAAACTGTTAATTTTTTGATCATAGCTTTACCTAATTTATTACCCGGTAACATTCCTGCTACTGCATGTTCTATTACAAATTCGGGTTTTCTGACAATCATTTTATCAAATGTTTCCACCCTTAAACCCCCTGGATATCCTGAATGCCTGGTATAGGTTTTATTTTGCATTTTTTTGCCGGTTAATTTAATTTTGCTGGCATTTGTTACTACAACAAAATCTCCTGTATCCAAATACGGAACAAACATTGGTTTTTTCTTTCCCATTAAAATAGTTGCCACCTCTGTTGCAAGCCTTCCTAAAACTTTGCCGGATGCATCAATTGTATGCGTTTCTCTTTTTATATCTTTTGCTGATACTACATTAGTACTCATTTAGATACTTTCTTTCTGATAGTTTTTTTGACAACTGGCTTTTTGGTCTCTTTTATTTTTTCACTTCCAATAATACTTAATTTGACCATAGTTGTCCGATCACCCAATCTTGTACCTATTCTTACCATTGATGTAAACCCCGATACTCTTGCTCCTAGCTTAGGGACAATCTCTTTTACTAATCTTTCCTGTAATAACTTATTGGAAAAATATACCTGAAGTAGCCTTTGAGTATTTTTGCTCTTTGCTAAAGTAATAATTTTATCAACTAAACCTTTGATTGCTTTTGCCTTGGACTCTGATGTGGTGATTGTTCCATGCAAAATTAACTCCTGCACTAAACTTTTAAAAAGTGCGGTCCGTTCATTTTTATCTCTGCCCAGCTTTTTACCATAAACTCTATGTCTCACGAAGACTTAACCCTTTCTCAGAAAGTTTTTCTGATATTAAACTCAAAGATTTAGTACCTAAGTTTTTGGCTTTAAGTAATTGTGGTCTTGGTATATTTATTAAATCCTCAAGTGTATTTAGCTCAATTGCTTTTAGTGCATTGGTAATCCTTACAGGTAAATCCAACTCCTCAATTGTAAGTTTAAGTGTCTCTTCAGAGATAGCAGATCCGCTGTCTATCACTTCTTCTTCGGCGTCCGGCTCATAAATTTTATGGAATGCCTCAGATAAAATTTTGGCAGCTTCATTTACTGCTTCAAGCGGTGTAACAATTCCTGTTGTTGTAACATCCAATGTTAATCTGTCAAAATCTGTTGATCTTCCAACCCTGGTTGGATCAACCGAATAATTTACAGCAACCACAGGAGAGAAAAGGGCATCAGTTGACATTGATCCAATTTCCTGAGTTTTTCTCTCCTCAGCCATCGAATAACCTTTACCCTGAGCTGCTATCATCTCCATATTAAGTTTAGATTTGCTATCTGTTAAGGTCGCAATATGCTGATCGCGATTTATAACCTCTCCGTCTCCTTCAACTTCAAAATCTCCGGCTTTGACTTCTTTTTTACCTGATGTCTTAAGGATCAGTTTAATTGGCTGATCAGTGCCAACTTTTAGATGAATTTTTTTAACATTCAGCATTATCTCAATAACATCTTCCAACACTCCATCAATTGTTGAAAATGGATGGGAAACACCGTCAATTTTGATTGATGTCACAGCAGCACCTGGAAGAGAAGTAAGCAATACTCTTCTGATTGCATTTCCCAAAGTATGACCAAATCCACTTTCCAGTGGCTCAATCACAACTTGCGCATAATTATCTTTTTCAATCTCTGATTTTATCTTAAATCTAATCATATTAACGACTATAATACTCAACAATCATTTGCTCATCAATTGACTGTTCCATTTCATCACGTCCTGGAATTCTTAAAACCTTGCCTATGGTAGCTTTTCGCTCAAGCCACTCCGGCAAGGTCTCACTAACTTCCAAGCTCGTTTTAACCTGTGTATTATCTCGCATTTGAGGCGACAATGCAATAGTCTGACCCACGCTCACTCTAAACGAGGGAATATTAACTTTTTTATCATCAACGCTAATATGTCCATGTGACACAAACTGTCTGGCCTCAGCCCGGCTTTTTGAAAAACTTAAGCGATAAACTACATTATCCAGTCTTGTTTCCAGAATTTCCAATAAAGTCAGTCCTGTTGATCCTTTAGCCTTTGATGCTTTCAAAAAATATTTTTTAAATTGTTTTTCTAAAATACCGTATAATCTTTTAGCTTTTTGTTTTTCCCTAAGTTGTATGCCGTATTCTGAAACTCTTCTTCTGGATCTAATCACTCCATGCTGACCCGGATGAATTCCCGGTTTTTTCTCTATATATTTTACGTCTTTTTGAGTTAATGCTATACCTTCTCTTTTGGATAATCTCCTTTTTGGACCGGTGTATCTTGCCATTAAACTCTTCTCCTTTTTTTGGGTCTTGGGCCGTTGTGAGGTATAGGAGTGACATCTGCAATCATAGTGATATTAATTCCGGCAGACCTTAACGCTTTAACAGTGGCATCTCTTCCCGGTCCCGGACCTTTTATATATACCTCGCATGAGATCATACTCATTACTTTAGCTTTATTGGCTACAGTTTCCATAGCAGAGATCGCTGCAAAAGGGGTGGCTTTCCTTGCTCCCTTAAATCCTGATGCTCCGGATGTTCCCCAAGCCAGAGTATTACCGGAAGCATCTGTTAGTGTCACTAAAGTATTATTAAAAGTTGCAGTAACATACACACGTCCGGCTGTTACTTTTTTTTCTGCTTTTTTATTTTTACTGCCTATTATTTTTTTAGCCATATTATTTAGTCTTAGTCTCTCCTCCGGTTGCTGCCACTACTTCTTTTCTTACTGTTCCGACTGTTTTTCTTTTGCCTCTTTTTGTCCTGGCATTTGACCTTGTCCTCTGTCCTCGTACAGGTAAACCTTTTCTGTGTCTTAAACCCCGGAAACTTCCAATCTCTTCCAGTCTTTTTATATCCCGCTCTATATCCTGCCTTAAATCTCCTTCTACCTTAAATTTATCAACTGCCTTTTGAATCCTTCCTATTTCTTCATCAGTTAAATCCTTAATTCTTTTTTCAGCAGACACACTTGCATCTTTAATAACTTTTACCACGTTAGATCTGCCTATCCCAAATATATAGGTTAAGCCAATATCAACTCTTTTATCCTCAGGTAAATCAACCCCTGCTATTCTTGCCATAATTATCCTTGCCTTTGCTTGTGACGCGGGTCACGGGGGCAGATGACATACAATATTCCCTCACGCTTGATAATTTTACAAAATTTACATCTGGTTTTAATACTTGCTGCTACTTTCATATTTTTTACTTCAATCTAAAAGTAATTCTCCCTTTATCCAAATCATATTTTGGGCTCATTTCAATCCTTACCCTATCTCCTTCCAAAAGCCTAATATAGTGCATTCTCATTTTACCTGAGATGTGGCACAAAATCACCCGTCCCAAAAGTTCGGGCAATTTATCGCTTTTATCAATTTCTACTCTAAATAAAGTATTTGGTAAAACTGCTATCACTTTACCTTCTACCTCTAAAACATCATCCATAAATAGGCTCTGAGAATTTTAACAAATCTAGCTTCAAATTACAACCCATAGAACTTAGTTAATACCTCAGCTTTTTCTTCGCCCACAATAACTGTCATTTCAAATAATCCTCCCCATGATTTATCTAAAGTTGAATAAGTCCAGCCATCTTCTTCCAAACCTACATCTGATGTACCTTTACCATAAATTACCTCAATTGCCAAAGTCATTCCACTCTTTAAAACCATACCTGATCCAGGACTACCATATCCCGGAATCTCCGGATCTTCATGTAAACTTCTTCCCACTCCATGACCTACTAAACTCCGGACAATTTTATAACCTGCGCCTTCAACCTTACTTTGAATGGCATGTGAAATATCCCCAACTCTGCTACCTTCTTTTGCCTGGGCTATCCCATCCCACAAAGCTTGCTTTCCTGTTTGTAAAAACTTCTTTTTTTCAGAATCATCCCCTAAGAGAATACTCCAGGCACAATCCGTATGCCAACCCTTATACACAACTGCTAAATCAACAGATACTAGATCACTTTCAACAAATTTCCTATTGGTGGGAATCCCATGCACAACCTGTTCATTAACAGTGATACAGGTTGCAAATTTATATCCTGGAACTGATCTGTAAGATAACTCTCCTCCCAGTTTATAAATCTCCTCTTCAACAATTTTATCAACTTCAATTTCCGAAACTCCTACCTTTATTCCTTCCATTGCTTTTTTCAAAGCACTGGCTGCTATCTTTCCACTCTTTCTCATCAATCCCAACTCATATGAATTTCTTGATTTCATCTTGTATTTGATTTATATCCCCCATTCCGTCAACCTCAACCAAACTGCTTTTTTGCCTGTAGTAATCTAGCAGTGGCTCTGTCTGTGTAAAATATAAATCTAGTCTAGTATTAATAGCTTCAAACGTATCATCTGCTCTACTTCTTGATACAAGTCTTCTGATTAATTCTTCTTTTGGGGTTTTTAAATAAATTACTTTATCAAATCCTGGATCAAATAATTTTACCTGGTTGATATTTCTGGGATAACCATCAAAAATAAAACCATTTTGGGTATCACTCTGTTGTAATCTTTTTTTAACAATCTCTGCTGTTGTTTCATCGTCTACTAATTTTCCCTGCCCCAAAATCTCTTTTACCCTTCTGGCTTCCTCACTATTTTCTTTTGATAATTTTCTAAAAATATCTCCTGTTGAGATTTTAGGAACCTGTAAAAATTGAGCGAGTAATTTTGCCTGGGTTGATTTACCGCTCCCTTGCGGTCCAATCATTAAAATTTTCATTCTGCCATTATAGCAGGATTCGTGGTAAAATTAGAATATGTCTAAGAAAATTTCTAAAGAAATTTTAAAATATACTGCAATTTTTGAACCGGCTGAGGAAGGTGGGTATGTGGTTTCCGTGCCTGCTTTACCTGGATGTATGACACAGGGTGAAACCTTAGAGGAAGCAATCGAGATGATAAAAGATGCAATTTCCGGCTATATTGCCAGTTTAAGAAAGCATAATGAACCAATTCCTACTGAGAGTGGTCCTAGTCTGGTTAGAGTAATTGATATTCCAGTTCCAGCCACTCTCTGAGAATACCAAAACCTCCTGTTGTTAAACCTAAGGAAATAATTAAAGCTTTAAAAAAGAAAGGTTTTGTTGTAGATCACATCAGTGGTAGTCACTATATTATGTATAACGATGATAAAACTCTCAGAGCAACCATTGCTTATCATAATAAAATTATTAAAAGAAAAGTTATCATGAGCATTTTAAAATCAGCCAATATTTCAGTCGAAGAACTCAAAGAATTATTATAAACTTCACCAAAATTACACCTAAGTGTACACTCGCACAAGCAATTGGTACCAAGCTTGTACCTACACCTGTACCTACACCTTACCTACACCTTCGAGGTGTAAAGCTAAAAAGATAAAACAATCCAACTTGAGATATAAAAGTTCGTGCGTACACCTTCGAGGTGTCAAGCTAAACTTCATATAAAAGGATATCAAACTTTTACTTCTGATGAAATTATACAAGGCAAAGCAATTACAAGACTTGGTATAAAAATTGTTAAATAAATTTTATCTTCTTGCAAATACGTCGTAGCTTTTTTCAATTAGTTTGCTCTCAAATAGTTTGGCAGTATCCAAAATAACCGATACCACAATTAAAAGCCCTGTACCTCCTATAACCAGGGTTGTTATCCCTGTAATTTGTGAGGCGATAGATGGTAAAATGGCAATTGTACCTAAAAATAATGCTCCTGCCAGCGTAATTCTAACCATCACATAGTTTAAAAATGCAGCTGTTTGCACGCCTGGTCTTATTCCCGGCAAAAACCCGCCGTATTTTTTAATCTCATCAGCCACTTTGGTTGGATTGAAAATAACTGCTGTGTAAAAAAAAGTAAATCCAACAATCAAGGCAAAATAAACAACATTATAAGTAATACTGTCTGGATTAAAATTGCTTGCCAAAAATCTTCCCAAATTAGCAAGCACTGGCTGATTTAATTGAGCCAGGTAAGTTCCGGCAAAAGATGGCACCAAAACTAAAGAAACAGCAAAAATAATGGGTATAACACCTGCCTGATTAACCCGCAGCGGTAAATATGTTTGCGCCCCGGCTTTTACTTCTCTTCCTCCAATAAATCTTCTGGCATATTGGACAGTAATTTGCCTTCTCCCTTCATTAATAAATACCACCCCTGCAACAACTACAACTGTCAGTACAATAAAGATTAGGATATTTAAAGTTTGGCTCTGGTCTGCTAAAGATACAGTTTGAGTAAGAACAACCGGGAGTCGGGCCACAATTCCTGCAAAGATCAAAAGAGATATTCCATTACCAATTCCATATTCTGTGATTAACTCTCCAAGCCACATTAAAAATATAGTGCCTGCAGTCATCCCAACCACAATTGCAGCAATCTGGATTGGGATTACTTGAGAAAGTACTCCTTGATTTTTGAGTAGCACAAACATCCCAATTGATTGTAGGATGGCTAAAGGTATCGTCAGATATCTTGTATATTGATTAATCAGTGCTCTTCCGCTCTCTCCTTCTTTTGATAAAGCTTCCAGTGAGGGAATAATCATAGTTAAAAGCTGAAAGATAATTGAGGCATTAATATAAGGATTAAGTCCCAAGGAGATAATTGAAAAATTAGCCAAAGTTCCTCCGGAAAAAATATCCAGTAGTCCTAAAAATTGATTTGAAGCAAATAATTGTTGCATAGCTGATAGATCAATACCTGAAACTGGAATATGAGCCACTATTCTATAAATTATTATAATTACTGTTGTAAGGAGGATTTTATTTCTTAAATCTTTAATCTTAAATGCTGATATTATCGGAGATAATATGTTAGACATCTAATACCTTTCCGCCTTTTGACTCTATCTTTTTCCGGGCAAGGTTTGAAACCGGCAATCTGATAGTCAAAGCGGAAAGCAGGTCACCGTTGCCTAAAATTTTTACTCCCTTTTTTACGTCTTTTTTGCTGATTAATTTTGCATTGATCAGCTCCTCTATATCAATAATTGTTTTAGTTTTAAAAACACTTAAATCAGAAAGATTAAGCACTGCTTTTTTTTCAAAATTTCTTTTATTTCCATAACCTCTTTTTAGAGGTAGTTTTTTAAACAATGGTAAACCAGATCCTGAAAAACCTACCGGGATTTTTCCTCTAGCTTTTTGTCCTTTTGTTCCGCGGCCTGCAGTTTTACCTAAACCTGAGCCGATTCCACGTCCAATTCTTTTTTTTAAATCTTTTTTAAATTTTAATAACTTATGTAGTTTCATCATCTATTTATTCTCTGCTTTTTTAAGTTGAGACAGCGCTTCCATTGTGGCATATACATTTGAGGCTTTATTTTCTGTTCCCAAGGACTTGGAAACAATATCATGAATACCGGCTGCCTCAACCACAACCCTGACCGCACCACCTGCAATAACACCTCGTCCAACTTGAGCTGGTTTAAGCAAAACTATAGCAGCCCCTTTTTTAACTAAAATCTGATGCGGGATAGTTCTACCTTTAAGAGGCACATCAATCATATGTTTTTTTGCATAAGTTGTGGCTTTTCTAACAGCTGACTGCACATCTGCAGCTTTTCCAAGCCCAACTCCAACTTTACCTTTTTTATCTCCAACCACCACCAAAACAGACAGCGACCTTTTATCTCCGCCTTTGGTTTTTTTCGAAACCCTGTTGACTTGAACAACTCTTTCAAAATATTCGCTTTGTTCGTTTTGTGGATTCATAAATTTAGAATTTCAAACCTCCTTCTCTGGCACCTTTGGCCAACTCTTCAACTCTTCCCTGAAAAATAAAACCTCCTCTGTCAAAAACAACTGTGGTTATTTTAGCCTTTTTAGCCTTTTCTGCCAAGTTTTTACCTAATTTATATGCTCTTTCTTTTTTCGTTCCGGTTTCTTTAATATCTGAGTACGCAACCAATGTTTTGCTGCTGGTATCATCAATAATCTGGGCGTAGATATGCTGACTTGACCTGAAAACAGCCAGCCTTGGGCGCTCCGTTGTTCCTGTTAAATGCTTCCTTATTGTTTTGTGTCTACCTAATCTATGTTGTCTTTGCATATTATTTAGCTCCTGTCGTACCTGTTAGGCCTACTTTTGCACTCTTTCCAACTTTCTTTCGTATATACTCACCATGATATCTAATACCCTTACCTTTATATACATCCGGGATTCTGACCTTTTTAATATTGGCAGAAATTTGTCCGACTAGCTGTTTATCAATTCCTGATACTTTAAGTTTCGTATTATCTACAACTTCAAAAGAAATACCTTCCGGGGCTTCTATCTCAACCGGATGTGAATAACCAACATTCAACACTAATTTTGTCCCGTTAACTTGTGCTCTAAAACCAACACCTACTAATTCTAAATCTTTGCTCCATCCATCAGTTACACCCAATACCATATTTGCAATTAAGCTTCTAACTAACCCATGCAAGGCTTTAACTTTTTTTAGATCATTTTTCCTTTTTGCTATAATCTGATCTCCTGTAATCTCTATTTTAATTTCGGAAACTACATCCAGTTTAAGCTTACCCTTAGGACCTGAAACCACCAAGCTTCTGCCATCCTGTTCAATGGTAACTCCAACTGGTATTTTAACTGGCGCATCTCCGATTCTACTCATATTCTTTACCAGATTAAGGCTAAAACCTCTCCTCCCAACCTTTGTTTTCGTGCCTGCTTATCAGTCATTAAACCTTTTGGCGTTGAGATAACAGCAATACCTAAACCATTTAGAACTCTTGGCAAATCCTTAACTCCTTTATAAACCCTAAGGGAAGGTTTGGAAACTCTTTTAATATCTGTCACTGCCGGTTTTCTTGATTCATATCTTAGTTCAACAATAATCAGTCTGTCTTTTTTAGCCAATTTTCCAACATATCCCTCTTTGCCCAAAACTTCCATCAATTTCAAGATAAATTTAGAATATTTAACTTCAACAGATACCTTGCCCACTAAGTAGCCATTTTTTATTCTAATTAATGCATCAGCTACCGGATCCATATTTTTTACCAGCTCGCTTTCTTCACCCCGGGAAGCAATCCCTGGTGAGCTAATTCTCTAAAACAAAGCCTGCAAAGTCCAAATTTTCTAATATACGAGCGAGGCCTACCACATCTTTGACATCTGCTGCTCTTTTGAACTTCATATTTAAATTTCTTTTTTACAATATTACTTGTTTTTGCCATATTATTTTACAAAGGGCATTCCCAAACCCTCCAGTAACTTTTTACCTGCTTGTTTATCTTTTGCAGACGTTGTAATAGTTATTGCCAACCCTCTTACCTTATCAACTGTTTTATAGTCAACTTCCGGGAAAATTGTTTGTTCCCTAAGACCGATATTTAAATTTCCAAAACCATCAAATGATTTGTCAGATATACCTCTAAAATCTCTTACCTTTGGTAAAACTATATTTATAAATTTGTCCAGAAAAGCATACATCCGCACTCCTCTTAGAGTTACCATCATCCCTATGGGTTGACCCTGGGCAACTTTAAATGCGGCAATAGATTTTTTAGCCACAGTTACCATTGGTTTTTGACCTGCCAGAGCGGTAAGATAAACTTTAGCCTTTTCTATAATCCCGGCGTTATCTTTTGCCTCACCCAAACCCATACTGATAACAACTTTTTTTAATTCAGGTACTGCCAGTTTATTTTTTAATCCCAACTCCTCCATAAGTTTTTTAACTACTTCGTTCATATATTTTTCCTGTAATCTGTTCATTTGATCTCCTTTTTGCATTTTCGACAAATTCTCATTTTTATTTTACCTTCCAATTTGTACCCAATTTTTGCAAGTTTTTTACAATTTGGACAAATTAGTCCAACATTTGATATATTCAGCGACTTTGGAATATCTATTATTCCGCCTTCCATTCCTGCTGTTTTCTTAACATGTCTTTTATAAAGATTGACTCCACCAACAAACACTCTCTTATTTGAGGCGGAAACAAACTCTACAGTCCCTTCTTTACCCCGGTCTTTTCCGAGTAAAACTTTTACTTTATCGCCTTTTTTAATTTTCATTTTTTTACCAAACCTCCTGTGCCAGTGATACAATTTTGCTATAACCGCCGTCACGAACTTCTCTGGCAATTGGCCCAAAGACCCTTGTGGAGCGCAAATTTCCATCATTATCAATCACCACTCCGGCATTATCATCAAACTTTATATATGATCCATCATCACGGCGCACTTCTTTTTTACACCTGACAATCACAACTTTCACAATCTCATGATCGCGAACGTTACCATTTGGATTAGCTCCTTTAACAACTGCCACCACTTTTTGACCTAAAGTGGCCTTACGTTTGCCGGATCCGCCCAAAGGCTGGATCACCATTAATATTTTGGCTCCGCAGTTATCCGCCACATTTAACATTGTTCTATGTTGCACTGACATTTTTTTTGCTCCTTTTTTTTGGTTTTTCCACTTTTGCTTCTTCAGTTTTTACCTCAACTTTTTCTTCCGGCATAACTTCAGCAATTACTTTCTCAGCTGCCATCTTTTGCTCTGCTTCCACAATTTCTGTTAAATCCTTACCAACAACCTTAGTAATTCTCCAATGTTTATTTTTTGATATTGGCCTGCATTTTATAATTTCCACAATATCTCCATCTTTCACTCCTATTAAATCTTCAACTAAATATCTTTTGGTCTTAACATAAGTTTTCTTATACAAAGGATGGGTTACTATCCTGGAAAGTAAAACTGTTGCGGTATTTTTTAATTTTGTTGATACAACTCGTCCGGTCATTTTTCTTTTCCTTTCTCTAACTTTGGTTCAAGCTTTGCCAAAAGTTCTTTCTGGTTTAAGACTGTCAAAACCTGGGCCAGCTCTTTTCTTTTTTTATCAATAGATTTTAAATCTTTAAGTTTTTTCGTATTTTTATCAAAGTTCAAATCTGCAATCTCTTTTTTAAAAGCCTTAGATTTAAGTCTTAACTCTTTAATATCTAGCCCTTTTATAATTACAAATTCATTTTTCTTCATATTATTTCTCCACAAACTTTGTATCCAATGGCAATTTATGGGATGCCAGTCTTAATGCTTCAGTTGCTACCTCGACTGTTACAGCTCCCATTTCAAAAATTAACTGGCCTGGTTTAACAACTGCCACATACCCTTCCACATCACCTTTTCCAGATCCCATTCTGGATTCTGCCGGATGCTTGGTAACTGGTTTATCCGGAAAAATCCTGATCCAAATTCTCCCACCTCTTTGGGTATAGTGAGCCATGGCTCGTCTGGCTGATTCAATTTGTCTAGCAGTGATAAAACCACACTCCATGGCTTTAAGTCCAAAGTTTCCAAAGACAATTGCGTTGCCGCGGGTAGCAATTCCCCCTCTTTTTCCTTTAAACACTTTCCTGTGTTTGCTCCTTTTTGGTTGAAGTAATGCCATATTAAATTGCTACCTCCCCTTTGTTAATCCAAACTTTAACTCCTACATATCCGGATTTTGTTAAAGCAGGATAAATGGCAAAATCTATATCTGCTCGCAAAGTATGAAGCGGCATGGTTCCTGATGCTTTCCATTCCCTACGGGCAATCTCTGCCCCACCAATTCTACCTGATATAACAATTCTGACTCCTTTTGCACCTGCCCTTAAACTTCTATCTATTGATTGATTCATTACTCTGGCAGCCGGCATTCTTCTCATTAGCTGTTCTGCCACATTTTGGGCAACCAAGTAGGCTGATAAATCAGCCGACTTGATTTCCATTGGCATAATCTCCAAACTGTTTTCTTCTTTAATTTTTAGCTCTTTTAAAAGAAATTTTTTCAACTCTGTAAGTCCGGATCCACCCCTGCCTATTAAAACTCCCGGACGGGATACAAAAATTATAACCTTTAGTTTATTAACCGCTCTTTCTATTTCAACTGATTGAATACCTGCAGGCCTTAGTTTTTTCATTAAAATATCCCGGATTTTTATATCTTCTAAAACATTGTTTTTATATTTATCCCCTTTGGCAAACCATCTGGATTTCCAGGTAGTTGATATACCCATTCTAAATCCAACCGGATGAATCTTTTGTCCCATCTACTTTTCCTCCTTCTTTATCTTTTGTGTTTCTATTTTCTGACTCTGCACTTTCCCCTCGTCACTTAGCACTATCTTTATGTGTGCCATTCTTCTTTTAAATGGCTTTACTCTGCCTCTTGTTCCTGCATGAAATCTTCGCATTTTCGTACTTTCATCTATTTCAAGTTTTTTAAAGATGACTGATTCCCCAGCTAAGCCCAATTGTTTTGCGTTTGCCAAAACTGTCTCTATTGCTTTTGCTAAATCAGAAGCTGCATATTTTGGAGTCACTCTTAAAATATTTAAAGCCGCAGTTGGAGACATTTTTCGGACCATATCAGCTACCAACCGTAGTTTACGGGGTGAGGCATGCATATATTTTTGTATAGTTGTAACTTCCATAATTTTAAGTTTTGGCTACTGATTTTTCAGTCACCTTTCCATGACCGCGGAATATTCTGGTTGGAGCAAACTCACCTAACCTATGGCCTACCATAGATTCTGAAATAAAAACTGTTACAAAATTCTTTCCCTGATGTACTAAAAATGTATGCGAAACAAACTCAGGTGGAATTTGTGACCTTCTGGCCCAAGTTTTAATCGGGTCGGATTTACCGGTGGCTTTTTGAGCCATTACTTTTTTAAGTAATTTCTCATCTATGTATGGTCCTTTTTTAATTGATCTACTCACTTAAGATTTTCTCCTTTTCATAATATATTTATTACTAATCTTGCGTTTATTTCTGGTATTCCCAACAGCCGGTCTGCCGTATTTAGTCATTGGTGTTTTTCTACCAATTCCAGATCTTCCCTCACCTCCACCGTGTGGATGAGAATCAGGATCCTGGGCAACACCACGGACGTTAGGTTTAATACCCATGTGCCTGGATCTTCCAGCGCTCCCAATTACTTCCCTTATAATTTCTTCATTACCCAAAACTCCAACCGTAGCCATTGATTCTAGGGGTATCATTCTAACCTCACTGGAGGGCATTTTCAAATGAGCAAATCCACCCTCTTTAGCCAACAGCTGCAAACCAACCCCGGCTGAGCGACCTATCTGTCCACCAAACCCGGGAGTTAATTCCACATTATGTACCAAAGTACCAACTGTAATATTTTTAAGTTTTAGTGCATTGCCCAACTTAATTTCAACCTTATCTCCTGATATTACTTTATCCCCTAACTGCAGTCCCTTAGGAGCTAAAATATATTTAAATTCGCCGTCCGGGTATTTAATCAAAGCTATGTCCACATTCCTGTTTGGATCATATTCGATTCCTGAAACTTCACCCTCAACTCCAAACTTTTCTCTTTTAAAATCAATTTCTCTGTAATATCTTTTGTGCCTGCCTCCTTGACCACGAACAGTAACCATACCGCCAGATGATCTTCCTGAATGCTTTTTTAATAATGTTTTTAATTGTTTAGTTGAAGTAGCCATTATTTTCCAGTGATAACCTTTCTTTGAGTTGTGGGAGCTGCACCAACTGCTGATTGCTCCACTTTAACTTTTGTTCCCCTTAGGAAACTTCTCTTTTCTTTGATTTTAATCGGTTCACCCTCAGCTGTTGTTACAACTGCTTCTTCTTTGGGAGTTTCAAATATGGCTATTTTTTGCCCTTTTCCAACCTGCACCATAGCTTTTTTAATAGATGCGGCTTGAAAACTCTTTCTAACAGATTTTTGTTGTTTAACTTGTCCTTTAATATTGATTATTTTTACAGCCATAACTTTAACACTAAATTTATCTGCTACGGCTTTGGCAACCATTGGTTTTGTGGCAGCTTTATCTATTTCAAAGCTATAAAGTCCACCTTTAGCAAGTCTCATTGATTTTTCAGTTATAATAGGACGCCTTAGTATAATCATTTTAATTTCTCCACTGCCTCCTTAGTTAAAAGCAATAAATCATGTTTTAAAACTTCATAGGCATTAATTGCTTCAACTGATAAAACACTTACTCCTGATAGATTTTTAACAGCCCTTAACACATTATCTATTTTTTTATCAGTTAAAATTAAGGTTCCTTTATTTGCATCAGGCAATTTATTTAAAAGTAAGGCAAATTCTTTAGTCTTGCCACTACTTTTTTCAACTCCGGATAAACCTAGCACTTTTTTCTCTGTCAGCTTATCTGAAAAAGCAGAAATTAAAGCAGCTTTTTTCATTTTTTTAGGAAAATCTAAAACTACTTTTCTGGGAGTTGGTCCAAAAACTATACCTCCACCAACAAACAAATTAGCCCTGATGCTGCCATGTCTGGCCCGTCCGGTTCCTTTTTGCCTGTAAATTTTGGCAGAAGACCCTTCCACCTGACCCCTTGTTTTAGTTGAACCTGGCAGGGTTTTCCGGTTATTAAGGTAAACCCGAGCCATTTGGGACAGCAGTTTTTTGTTAACTTTAGCTCCAAAAATTTCTTTAGGTAAACTCATTGTTCCGGCAGCTCTTCCAGTCAAAGAATAAACCTGCACTGTCAAACCACTCACTTTTCGTTTAACTTGCGGCATCTGGTTTTACCTCCTCAGTTGGTGTTTCAGCTACTACTTCTTCCGCAGATGGTTTTTCTTCAGGTGGCGGGGTATAACCCTTAATTCTGCCTAATTTTGTAACAGTAACTAACCCTCCTGTTGCGCCTGGAACTGCTCCTTTAATAACCAGTAAATTTTTTTCCTTATCAACTCCTACCACTTCCAGATTTCTGGTAGTAACAGTGTCTGAACCCATATGCCCGGCCATTTTCTTACCCTTATAAACTCTACCCGGAGTTGTACCGGAGCCAATAGATCCCGGAGCTCTTTGTCTGTCTGATTGACCATGAGTTCTTGACCCACCATGAAAGCCATGTCTTCTGACCCCACCCTGAAAACCTTTACCCTTGGAAGTTCCCTGGACTTTAACAGCATCTCCTATTGAAAAAACCTGGTCCAGTTTTATTTCTGTTCCAGGCTGTAAATCTTGTCCCTCTTCTTTCACTTCTTTAAACCATCTAATTGGCATCTCTATTCCTATTTTTTTACCAATGCCAAGTTGTGGTTTTTTGACTGATTTTTTTGTTCCAAATCCTAACTGCACTGCATTATAGCCATCTTTTCCATCTTGAGTTTTAACTTGAGTGACATAATTTGAAGAAACCTCCACCACAGTTGCACCGACTCTCCTACCTCTTGAGTCATATGTACTGGTCATATTCTTTTTTACACCAAGCAAAGTATTTATCATTTTTTCCAACAAAAAGAGTGAGGCTCGCATTTGCGAAGCGCTCACTCAGTATCTCGCTTAGATTCGCCGTATCGTTCTCCGACGCGCGATCAACTGATTTATCAAACTATTTTATTAACCACTACTAATGGTCATCACTAAATGGAATTTTAACAGAGGCTGAGGCTAATTGCAAGGGGAAACCAACCTATTACATCTTCACTTCTATATCAACTCCGGCTGGGATTTCTAAATGCATTAAGGAATCTATGGTTTTTTGGGTGGGTTCAACAATATCAATCATTCTTTTGTGGGTTTTTATTTCAAATGCTTCTCTGGCATCTTTATCTGTATGAGGAGACCTTAAAACTGTAATTCTCTCTGTTTTTGTAGGAAGGGGAATTGGGCCAACAATTTTAGCTCCTGTTCGAAGGGCTGTATCCAATAAGGATTCGCAGGTGTTATCCAACACCCTGTAATCAAAACTTTTCAGTTTTACTCTAATACGGCCTCGCGGCATAAAATTATTTCCCTTTCAATGTGCAATACACTCTTAAGCTATTATCTTGGTAATAACTCCGGCTCCTACAGTTTTTCCACCTTCTCTAATAGCAAACCTTAATCCATCTTCCATGGCAACCGGGGTAATCAGTTTTCCGGTAACTTTAACAGTATCTCCAGGCATGGCCATTTCAGTTCCTGCAGGAAGGGTAACTTCACCAGTCACATCAGTTGTCCTGATATAAAATTGCGGTCTGTAGCCTTTGAAAAATGGGGTGTGTCTTCCGCCCTCTTCTTTGGATAAAATATAAACTTCCGCTTCAAACTCGCTGTGAGGGGTAATTGAGCCTGGTTTAGCTAAAACCTGACCTCTTTCTACGTCATCTTTTTCAATTCCTCTAAGTAATATTCCGGCATTATCTCCGGCCTGTCCTTCATCAAGCATTTTATGAAACATTTCAATTCCTGTTACCACACTCTTTTTAGTTGGCCTGATCCCCACAATTTCAATTTCCT
>CAYICZ010000011.1:0-17930 GCA_964362195.1 uncultured Gammaproteobacteria bacterium
GCATCCCATCCCCCACCTTTGGAAACCGCTCAAAATAATCAGCAATATAAATTCTGGCCTCCTCAAAACTTACCCCCAGTTGACGGGACAGTGCATGCGGACCTTGGCCGTAAAGTGTGGCAAAATTCATGGTCTTACCTACATTTCTTTGCTGTTTAGTCACCTCTTTCAAGGGAATTTTAAATATTTTGGTAGCTGTTAGAGCATGAATATCCAAACCTTCTTTAAAGGCCGCTTTAAGTCCCGGATCATCTGCCAAATGTGCCATAATCCTAAGTTCTATCTGGGAATAATCTGCTCCAAGTAAAACTGTACCTTTAGGGACAACAAATGCTTTTCTGATCTCTCCACCTATTTGCTCTTTAATGGGTATATTTTGTAAATTAGGATCTTTCGAAGAAAGCCTGCCTGTTGCAGCCCCTTCAACATTAAAAGTAGAATGGATTCTACCATCTTCTTTAACATATTTAGGCAAAGCATCAATATAGGTAGAGACTAATTTAAAAAGCTGTCTAAATTCTAAAAGTAAAGGGATTACAGGATGGGCAACAGATAGCTCATGCAAAGTCTCTTCATCAGTTGATCTGCCAGTTTTTGTTTTTCTAACAATCGGTAATTTTAACTCATCAAAAAGGATTTCTGATAGTTGCTTTGGGCTGTTGATATTAAACTGATGTCCTATTTTTGAGTAAATATCTTTCTCTAAACTAACTAATTTAGTCTTTAGCTGCTTACCAAACTTATCTAAAAACTTCAAATCCACCGCTATTCCGGTTGCAGTCATTTTCCGCAAAACTTTCTCAACTTCTTTGTCTAAATCAGTGGTTTGACTATTTTGGACAGGAGCATTTTTTATCTCTGTTACTTTTTCCACCCCTGGTAAGCGGTTGATCAAGCTTTTAAACTCCAACTCTACGAATAACTTGATGACTTTATCTTTATCATAATCATGCACAACACAGGCTTTCAAATTAAGCTTAATTGGAGCTTTAAGATCCAAAGTGGCTAATTTTTTACTCATGAGTGCATCCTCTGCCCCTTCTGCCAATAATTTTTGCATTCTTTCAGGCAATGTTTTTAAATTTTTAGCTTCATAAATTTTTTCAATTGGGCCAAACTGATGAATCAGCTTAGTTGCTGATACATCCCCTATTCCAGCTACCCCCGGGATATTATCTGATGCATCCCCTGAGAGCGCTTTATAATCTATTAATTGCTTAGGAAAAAACCCATACTTGGCCACAAACTCCTCGACTCCGTAAAGTCCAACATCAGTAAGAGTTTTTTTAGGCATAAAAACTTTCAGATTACCATTTATCAGCTGCATAATATCTCTATCACCTGTAACAACAATAGTTTCTAAGTTTTTTGCTTGATGAGCCAGAGTGCCAATCAAATCATCTGCTTCGAAACCTGAGAGGCTAAATTCAGGGATATTAAAAGCCTTAACTACTTCATGCACTCTTTTATATTGATTAGATAAACCATCCTCTAGCGGGGCTCTGGTGGCTTTATACTGAGTATAAGCTTGATGCCTAAATGTAGGTCCTTTTTCATCCCAGGCAACTGCTAGAAAGTCTGGTTTTAAATCATCAATTACTTTTAAAATCATGGAAGAAAAACCATAAACTGCGTTTATAAGCTCACCCTTGGAGGTAGTAAAAGGAGGGGTGGCATGATAAGCCCTATGTAGCAGCGCATTTCCATCTATTAAAACTAAACGTTTCATATAGTGGCATTTTAGCCCATCTGTTAAACTATTTCCATGAGGGCTAAATTTTTAAAAAGCTTTGATAAAGCCAAGATTTATTATGAAAAAAGTGAAGCAGACAAAAACAAATGGCTGGTATTTTTACATGGCTTTGGGGGAGATTTAGGAGCCTGGGAGAAAGAAATAGAATATTTTACAAATTTAGGCTATTCTACCCTGGCTTTGGATTTAAGAGGGCATGGTCTGTCTTCAAAATCAGATGATATTGATTTTTATAAACTGGAAAATTTTGCCAAAGACTTAAAACTCATAATTGATGCCGAGAAAATTAAAAGACCAGTTATTTTAGGTCATTGTTTTGGAGGAATGGTTACAAGCTACTTCCAGGCTAAATTTCCTAAAATTTCCAAGGCTTTGATTTTAATTGATACCAGTTTTAAGCCTCCATTTATTTCCCCATTTGGAGTACAAGAGGTTTTTCTAAAACATATCTTTGATCTTTTAGCCACTATTTCACCAAATACAGGGTCATATTCTCATGCTGATTTTAATCAATTTATAGGCACTGCTGATATAGATTTAGCCAGGATTTTCTCTGATATTTCTCACACTTCTTTAAAAAGTTACTTGCTGCTTTGTGAGCAACTGTCAGGTTTTGACTTAAGAAAATTATTTTCTAAAATTAATGTCCCAACTCTAATAATCCAAGGATCAGAAGATTCTATTTATCCAATGGAAATTGCAAAGTACTTACATTCAAGAATTAAAAAATCAGAGTTAGATATAATAGAAGGCGCAAATCATATCTTGGTTTTAAATAATCCGTCTGAACTTGAACAAAGCATACAAAGCTTTCTAATGAAGATTAATTTTTAGGAGGTCTTTCCATTCTATCAAATATTTTGGAGCTAATATATGATACTTTTTCTGCTACAGGTCCTGGAACCGCATTATGATCACCCATTCTTTCAGATCTTAAAACTCTTACCTTCTTGGCAGATACGAATATTTCTTTTTCCGCGTACTTTTCTCTTCCTTTCGTAAATCTTGACATATTGATCCTATTTTTTAAAGCATTCAAATATTTTCTAAAAAAACCTTCTTTACCAACTGTGTTTCTTGCTTCAGCTCGTTGAATCAGACTATCCTCTGAGAGCTGAGGAGGTAAATTTTTTGCCACCTCATCCTCAGGAATATACCTTTTATATTCTGAAACCATATCAGACTCAGAAACTAAAAGTAACACAGGAGCTTTAACTTTGCCAAAAACTGGATCAATTTGAGTTAAAGTTTTTACTTGGTCTAATAAAAGAGGTATATAACCCCAACCAAATTCTTTAATATTTCTTAAAATACTGGCTCTAAACCCTTTTTGAATTACCTGATCAGACAGATCTGGAATATCTGTTGATCTTAATTTTTTTCTGAACTCTTTTCCTGTTTGAAAAGCATCTTTTATAAATCTTCCCAGTAAATCTCTAAGTCCAATCTTATCCAATCCTCTAGTATTGGCAATCACCACCCCTTTCACTTTAAAATCAGGATCATTTTGAGCTGCGTTTTCTAAATATGCAGCCTTAATTGCTCCTACTGAATGACCAACAAAAGTTGCTTCTTTAATCCCATTTTGTTTTAGAAACTCTAAAGTTGATTGTGCCTGTTTTGCCAAATATTCTGGGTTCTCTTTTGGTGTTTTTGTATCAATATTAAAACATCTAACTCCAAAGTTTTTGGCAAGCCTTCTGGGAAATTCTTTTGTAGGCTCCTCATTTGCACTCCATGGCCAACCAGGCAGATAAATTACAGCTTTTTTTGTTTGATCAAAATTCTCTTTTCCTTCCGGATCAAACACCTCATAGGTCCCCTTAACCCCATTTATTTCAAAATTTCTATCTCCCCTGGTGGAATTTTGTATTATCTCATTCATTTTTACTCCTCCACCTATTACTGCTATAGCGGCCACCCCTGCTCCTACTTTCAAAAAAGTCCTTCTGCTTATTCCTTTAGCAAGTTCTGGTTGTGGTACTGGTACTTCTGCGCCTTCTTGCATATTTTATCTTAAATCCTCCAAAATTGAGTTTCGCTTTTTTAAAACAAACACTTCTGTAAAGTTTCTGATATATTCATACAACCCATGAATTATACCTTTTTTAAACCTTCTGCCGGAAAAAATTACCGGCTTATTTATAAACTTAATCTTACCAAATTTTGCCACTTTAAGGGATAAATCTATATCCTCCTGGCCTTGCAGATTAGAATCAAATCCACCACTTTTTTGATAAATTTCTTTTAAGATTCCAAAAGAGAATCCTGCAAGCCAGAAATGACCAAAAATAATTTTATAACCTCTGGTGAGCCAGGGTTGAAGAAAGTTAAAAATAGCATTATTGAAAGAACTTGAATCAATAATTTTGCAGGAAGTTGTCACAGCCACTATATTTCCTTTTATGGTTAATGTGAGCTCTTCAATCCAGTTTTTATAAAAAATAGTGTCCGCGTCCGCGGATAAAACAATCTCCCCCTTGGCCTCAGCAAAACCCCTGGCCCTGGCAGCTCCCCTGCCCTGTTTTTCTTCTTTTATTATTCTTAGATTCATGCCTTTTGAAAATTTTTGTGCAACTTCAACTGTTTTATCGCTAGAGTTATTGTCAACCAAAATTACTTCGTAATTTATATTAGTTTGCTGTTCTGATTTTAATAAGGAATTAAGAGTATCACCAATATATTTTTCTTCATTAAAGGCAGGAATTACCACTGAAACCTGTATTTCGCTCATTTTATTACCCATTTATATACCAACCCACTGTATATAAGTAAAAGTACGGCATTAAATGTTAGATACTCTTTATAAAAAGGCAGCCAGACTAAAATAGAGGGTAAATCTTTAAATATTCGTTGATAATTATTTGTCCAGACTAAAAATAAAAGCAAAATTGCATGGAAAAAAGCCCAGAATGCTGAAGCTAAAACTAAAGTTTTATATTTTTTTAAATCTTTTTGAATTATAAATGAAAAAGCTGCTGCCAATAAAACAAATGAGCCGTAAAGATAATTTATAAAATTAGCATAAGAGGCTGCTGAAGAGAGCCAGATATCAGTGGTAGATGATAATTTAATATTGGAAAAATGAAGCAGGGCATCAAAGATAAAATATGCTCCGCCAAAAATTAAAAATCCCTTTAGTAATTTTTCTAAAATTTTACCCACAGATATATTTTAACAGAAATTATGTATAATTAATGAAATGCAAGCCAAAAAAATCAAAGTTGCTTCCGTTATTATTACCCATAACCGGGTCGAAGAAGCCAAAGCCCAAATGGATATTATCAGAGAACTCTGGCAACCTGTATTTGCAGGAGTTGATATTTATCACGAGTTCAATGGAAAAAAGAGCTGGTATCCTAAAATTTATAAGGAGGATAATCTTTACCGTCATGAAAGCATGGATCATTTAACCGGAGCAAACCATATGCTTAATCAGGGTATAAAACATGTTTTGGAAGCAGACAAAAAGTATGATTTTATAGTTGTTACATCAGCTGACGCCTGGTTTTTTGACCCGAAAAAACTAAAACAAATCCTGCTGAATTGTAAAAATAAAAAATACCATTTGGCAACCTCTTTATGGGGGTTTACAAGTTTAGGTACGGAATTTTTTGTCATAACTCCAGATCTTGCCAAAAAAGTTTTCCCTATAAGATTTGCAAAGATTCTTAATAAATATAAGTTTTCAAAGTTAACCCGCACCAAGCTGGCCATTTTTGAGGGGATTTTTACTTTAAAGGTGATAAGGATTTTAAAAAACCCCAAGAGGATTTATTTAATCCCGGGGCGCAGGGCTGTCTGGCCAAAAAATAGATTCTATTCTGCTAACTTTTACGCCTCACATCATGATCCTCAAAAAAGAAGAAGAGATATTGGATTTAAATTAAGATCTCGGCTTGGTGCAAGAATTGAAAATATGCCTATTTTAAATAGCTTTTTATCTTAAATTTATTTCTTTAAAACAACTATTAGCCCTCTCTATCAAGATCTGCCTTTCCGGTTCAGTTAAAGCAGAAGAGGTGGCTTCTTTTTCTAAAAACGTACATGCCGGAAATCTGGCAAAAATAGGTACATCTAATCTTTGAACTATCCTGTTAACTGTTGCCCTGATAGACATTTTTGCCCTCTTATTTGTAATTTTGTCATAAATTTGTTCTAAAACTTCCAAATGCACTGTTAGTGTTTCTTTTATTCTAACTGCTACTTCCTCATCTTCCAGATCTTTATCAGGTAATGAATTTATATAAGACCAGTATCGCTCCAGTGTGGGTGGGATTAAATCTTCTCTGTCTCCTACTAAACTTTTTGTTTCCCGTAGTCTACGTGTGGCAAACTCCAGTTGTCTGATTAACTTGACATGCGGAGTAAAAGCCAACTTCATTTCAATATTTTCCCGGACTGTTTTTAGAAAATAAAAAAAAGAATCCGGAGTAATTTTAGATACTCCAATATCATTTCCAGTAGGAGCCAATGTGGCCGAATAAGTAGCTGAAAAAGAAGCTTCAGTAGCAAAAACACTGTTGGCAGAAAAAATCAATACAGCTAAAAGCATTACTATGGCTTTCATATAAAGATTATACCTTTTTCTTACCAACAATTTTTTCAAATTCTTCTGATTCCAGAGTTTCTTTGTCAAGTAATGCCTGGGCTACTTTTTCAAATTTTACTTTATTTTTTCTAATTACATCCAAGGCTTGTCTGTGGGCTGTATCAATAATCTTTTTAACTTCTGAATCTATTTTTGACTGCATTGTTTCAGAGATAGGACTGCCCTCTTCTCCCCGCCACATACCAAACATGGCCTGTGGTTTTATATTCATCGGCCCTAAATTAGACATGCCATATTCCATCACCATATCCCTGGCAATTGAAGAGGCAACTTCCAGATCATTTGATGCTCCGGTTGAAATATCGCTAAATTTAATTTCTTCTGCTGCCCGTCCTCCAATGGCTGTTGAAATTTGCTCCAGCAGGCGTGATTTTGTTTCATTTGAACGATCCTCAGTTGGCGGAAACATGGTGTGCCCACCGCTCATCCCTCTGGAAACTATAGTAATTCTATGAACCGGATCCACGTTTGGCAGAAAATGTCCGACAATGGCATGTCCGGCCTCATGATATGCAGCTAACTTTCTATCCTTATCTGTTTGCATTCTTTTTCGCTGTGGACCCATCTTAACCTTGGTGGCAGCCTCTTCCAGATCTCTTGGCTCAATTTGTTTTTTATTCTCACGAGCTGCCAAAATGGCTGCTTCATTTAACATATTGGCCAAATCAGCTCCGGAGAAACCAACAGTTCTTCTCGCTATTTTTTCCACATCGACATCTTTGGTAAAAGGCTTACCGCTCATGTGCAGTTTAATAATCTGTTTTCGCTCTTCTATATCCGGAAAGCTCAAAACTACTCTCCGGTCAAAACGGCCAGGCCTGATTAAAGCCGGATCCAGTAAATCAGGTCTGTTGGTAGCACCAATTATAATGACATGTACATTAGGAGTAAATCCGTCCATCTCAACTAAAATCTGATTTAGCGTTTGCTCTCTTTCATCATGCCCACCCATCATACTGCCACCCCGCAGTCGCCCGATTGATTCAATTTCATCAATAAAAATTATGCTTGGTGAGCTTTTTTTGGCATTGGTAAACATATCACGAACTCTGGCAGCACCAACTCCCACCAGCATTTCCATAAATTCAGATCCGGCAATTGAGAAAAAGGGTACTCCTGCTTCTCCGGCCAGAGCCTTCGACAAAAGCGTTTTTCCACATCCGGGTGGACCGACTAAAAGTACGCCTTTGGGAATTCTGGCTCCTATCTCTTTATATTTGTTGGGGTTTTTAAGAAAATCCACAATCTCCATCAGCTCTTTTTTAGCTTCATCTGAACCGGCTACATCAGAAAACTTGGTTTGTGGTTGATCTTTGGTAAATAGTCTGGCTTTGCTTTGGGCAAAATTGAAAATCCCCTGAGCCCCTTCCCTGGCGTTTCTAAAAAGAAAAAACATTAATCCAACCAAAAGCAATATAGGTAAGATAGCAGAAAGTACTCCAATCCAGGCTTGCTGAATGGATAAATCTTTAATCTCAATAGTGACAGTCTTTGGATCCAATCCTGATGATTCCAGTATTTTATAAATAGACTCACCAGCTTCTTTATGAGCAAATTCTTTTTGATCCCCGCTTTTCAAATCAGCAGTTAGTTTATCTCCCTCAACAGTCAGTTTAGAAACTTTATTATCTTTAATATCTGAGATAATTTGAGAGATAGGCACCTGGTTACCCTCAGTAGTAGGCCCGCCGGAAACCTGATAGAAAAATATTAAAGCTGCACTGGCAATCAGAAAATAAACCAATAAACCCCTGACAAACCCTAAAAACTTTTTACCCAGGTTAAACTTTTTTCTTCCGTTTGCCATGTGGCAGATTGTAGCACAATTTAGCGGATTTTGGTACCTGCGGGAACTTTTGAGGAAGGTTTCAGCATTATTGGCTTTTCTGTGTCGGTGGCTAAAATCATACCCTGAGATTCTAGTCCCATCATTTTCCTTGGCTCCAAATTAACTACATAAATAAACTGCTTACCAACAAGTTGTGAGGATTTGTACCATTTTTTAATGCCGGAAAGAATCTGTCTTTGTCCCAATTCCCCAAAATCCACAATCTGTTTAATTAACTTCTCAGACCCTGCCACATCCTCTGCTTCTATTACAGTTCCCACTTTAAGTTCAACTTTGGTAAAATCTTCAAAGGAAATCATTCAAAGTAGTCTAATTTCATGGCCGCTTTAACTTCTGATAAAGTTTTTTGAGCCTCTATGCGGGCTCTTGAAGTTCCTTCCTTAAGAATCTTTTCCACCAGTTCCGGTTGTTTTTCAAATTCAGCACGTTTTTTTCTGATCGGATCCAGGAAATTATTTAAGACTTTGACCAGGTACTTTTTGACCTCAATATCCCCTACTTGGCCTTTTGTATATTGTTCTTTATAATTTATAATTTGGAATTTATCATTCTCTGTTCCAAAAGCATCCAGATAAACAAATACAGGATTTCCTTCCACATGCCCAGGGTCTGTTGGATGGATTCTGGTTGGATCTGTATACATGCTCATGACTTTCTTCTCTACTTCTTCAGGACTATCTGATAAATTAATCACATTTCCGGCAGATTTGCTCATCTTGCCGGATCCATCTGTACCAGGAAGAGTGGGAATATCATCCGGAATTAAAGCCTTTGTTTCTGGAAAAGTAATCCCGTATGTTTTATTAAAATCCCGGGCAATTTCCCTGGTTACCTCAATATGAGATACCTGATCACGACCCACAGGCACCAAACTAGCTTTAACCATTAAAATATCTGCTGCCTGCAAAACAGGATAGCCCAGTAAGCCATATGATGGAATCTGGATATCAGCATCTCTCATTACATCTTTTAATGTAGGCATCCTCTCTAACCTGGGAACTGTAATTAAATTACCAAAAATTATGGCCAGCTCTGCTACTTCCGGAATTTGGGATTGAATATAAATAGTAGCTTTTTCCGGATCAATCCCCACAGATAAATAATCCAAAACCATCTGATGGATATTTTCTTTAAGATCAGCAGTGTTTTCAGGTTTTGTAGTTAGCGTATGCAAATCAGCAATAATAAAAAAACACTCATATTCATCCTGCAAACGCACGCGATTGCGTAGCGAGCCAATATAATGGCCTAAATGCAATTTGCCTGTTGGCCGATCTCCTGTTAAAATCCTTTTCATTTTTATATTATACCTCCAACTCTTTAAAAAAGCCCTTGTTTAAACAAGGGCTAACCTTCCAGATCAATGCATTTATGCTTATATTATACCATATTATGAAGTGCCAGAAGTTTTTCGGCTATCTCACCTGATCTTTTTGCTCCTTCGCTATCAGCATCTAACTGATTATCGGGATTCTCAATAAGAATTCTTGCAATAGGCACTATCACTCTTAATCTATATAATTCTTCTGCCTGCCCTTGGTATAAACCTGTAACAGGATCTTTTCCCCCCACTTCATATATTCTATTCAATTGTCCCAAAAGACTACTTACTTCAAGCTGCAATTGAAAAGGCTGCCCATCTTCCGTAATTCTGTACCGTTTATTCTGTGCTTCATCAAGTGTTGAAGCACTAGAATCTGGTTTATGATCAGGTGTAATTTCCATCACCGGCCTTTCATCTACTAATATATCTATAGCTTTTTGAGCAATATGTTCCAAACCATCTATCTTATGATTTAAATTATGTCCTGTATTATTTGGGACTTGTCGTTCTTGAGGCAATAATACAATTAGCTTGTACCCCATTTGAGGGACAATGCTCGCAGCATTCAAAACACCCTTATCATCTCCTATAGCTTTATTTATGATCTTTTCTAACATCTCACTGGCATCATAATCAATAATTCTTGGTTGTACTAAACCAAATTCAGTGCTTCTTACCCCCCAAGGCTCTGATTTCCAAATACCTCCATTTTTTTTGGGATCCGAGTCCTTAAAAGTTAAAAACTTCACTGTGTTTGTCTTAGGATCATGTTCTGAAAAAACTGTTATAGGTACATTGCTTGTAGAGGTAAAAAGTTGAGTAGCAAATAACCGCTCGATATCTGCACGCACAATATGGGCTCGATCTCTGTCAAATCTGGCTTCGCTCGCAGCTGCTGTTTGATGAAGTATAAAATTTATTCTTAGCTCTCGTTCCTCTACTGTTCCGGGATGAGCTGATAAAAGATAATAGTAAAAATCCAAAGGACTTGGACTTAAAGCCACCTCAGTCCTGAACCTATCATCGCGGAAATCCGGAAACACAGTATTATAGCAACGATTCATCACATCAATAGCTGTCTGACGCACTCTTTGGTAAGCCAATGCAACAGGGAGACTGCCGGGAACATTATAAGTTTCTCCAAAAACCTTGAAATAACGCGTATCAAATCTTTCTCTGTAATCACCAATATTAGAAGAATTAATCCTACCTTCAGAAATTCCTGATCTTATTTCATCTCCAACTTCGCCGCAAAATAAGTGAACCCGTCTTTCATAATTATTTCTTGCCTTAGGGGATATATCCGATCCAAGCATTCCATTTGTTAATTGTGGTAATATTTCTGCCATATATTTTAAAAAACAAGAAATCCCTTCACGGGACTTCTAGCTTAATAGTACCATATAACAAGCTTATTTACAAGTTAACGGGAAATTTTTCTGGCAGGTTCACCATCATATTCAATTTCTTCAGAAGGAATTCTTCTGTAAGGCTTCTCACGCACCATTTCCTCAAAAATATGGGCCACCAGTCCTACTACCCGGCCAATAATAAAAAACCCTTTACCTAATCTATAGTCAAATCCCATATCAGAAACAACCGCAGCTATTGCTCCATCCACATTTATGGGAATTTTTTTACCCTTTTTCTCTTCCAAAACTTTCTCCACAGATACTGCCAACTCACAATGTTCGCCGTAGAATCCTAAACTTTTAGCTTTTTCAAAAATCTGTTTGGCTCTTGGATCTTCTGTATAAACTTTATGGCCAAAACCGGCAATTCTGTCTCCAGATGAAATTACCTTTTCAACCAACTTTTCCGGCGTTAAACCCATCTGCAAAAGTCTTGCACACTCCTCAATTGCTCCTCCGTGAAATTCCCCTACTCCCAACACTCCTGCTGCCACCGCAGCCTGCATAGGATTTCCGGCAGAAGCTGAATTTCTGGCATTGGTAACGCTTGGAGGACCCAGGCCATTATCCATAGTAGAAATTAAAATCCCATCCAGCATGGCTCTTTCCTTATCAGTAGGTAACTCACCTTTAAGTTCCAGCCAGATTGCCTCTGTAAAGGAAACTTTATCTATAAGTTCCGTGATTTTATAACCGTGAATGTGGACTTCTCCATCAATTATTCCAGATATAGCTGTCTTCCATTTCTTATCCATATAGCTATTTTAACAGATTTGGGATCTCATCGGGAGTTTTGGCTATTTTGACACCTGCAGATTTTAAAGAACTAATCTTTGATTTATAACTGCCTTTTTCTCCATAAACTATAGCTCCTGCGTGCCCCAGTTTAGTTCCCGAAGGCAAAGTTTCTGCAAAAAGTCCGGAAATAAAAGCTACTACTTTTTTCTTAAATTTAGTCTTTTTAATAAACTCTGCTGCATCTTCCTCATATGTTCCCCCTATTTCTCCAAAAATTACCACACTTTCCGTTTGCGGATCTTTTTCAAACTCTTCTAAACAATCTGCAAAAGATGTTCCTTCCAGAATATCTCCACCTATTCCTATTACAGTTGATTGTCCCATACCAGCCTGGGTTAAAATCCAGGATACTTCAGATGCCATTCCTCCGCTTTTAGAAATTACCCCCACCGAACCTTTTCTAAAAACTCCCCTTGGGTCTTCCCCACCAATTTGTCCTACCTTACCAACGCCCGGGGAAATAATTCCCATAGAAGATGGTCCAACAATTCTGACTCCATTTTGTCTGGCCATCGCAATAGCCAAAGCAGTATCTTGAATGGGTACATGTTCAGTAAAAATATTGATCAAGGGAATCTTCGCCTCAATTGCCTCTTTCATAGCTGTCAGAGTTGCAAAATTAGGCACAGATATTAAAGAAGTATTTATTCCCGGGTGATTTTCCAAAGCTTGCGCAACAGAATTATAAACAGGGATTCCATGCACTTCCTGTCCGCCTTTTCCCGGAGTGACTCCGGCAAGCACTTTAGTGCTATAGTTTTGCATCTGCAAAGCAACTTTTGAGCCTTCTTTGCCGGTTATTCCCTGTATTAATACTTTTGTTTTATCAGTTACCAGTATTGCCATAGGCTAAATCCACCATTGTTTTTGCTGTACTTGTCATTGGTGTTTCCCTGCCAAATATATGAAAATCAAATCCTTCTTCTTCTCCTATTTCTTTTAAAGCCTCAAAAGCTTCTTTATCTCTCGGTCCCCCTCTTCTTATTACTATTGGATATGTTGGCTTAGGCTTAATTTCTCTTAATGCTTCCACAAATCCCATTAATGTTTCATAAATATCTGTGAAATTGGCAGTTCCCCCCACAATCCATAGCCCTTTAAGACCAGGTTTAGAAAGTAAGATTTTGGTTAATTTTTTTAATTTTTCTCTGGGAGGATTTCCTGAATGCTCTGTATAATTTGCAGGTTTACCACCCAAGGCAATTAAAGCATCCATATTTACCACACTACCCCCACCTCCTGCTGCCAAAACTGCAATATCCCCGTTTAAATCCCAATAAACAGAACCAGCAGTTCCCCGGTGATCTCCTTCATCTATTTTCCTGGCCTCAATTTCCCGCTCTGTTGAAGCTCTACCAAAAAGGTTTCTTTCAGGAAATTTAACTTCTCTTCTAAAATCGCCATCATCATCCAAAATAACTTTGGCATCCAGGGTATAAACTTTTCCATCCTTGGTGGTAACTAGTGGGTTAATTTCAGCCAGTTCACAATCATATTTGGTAAATACTTCCCAAAGCTTTTTGGCGATATCTTTTAACTCCTCAGGCACATTTTCCCCTGAATATCCAGCTAATATATCTACAGGATAAATTTTTGCACCCTTCTCTTCTGCTCCTGTTCCCCCTTCACCAAATGTCATAACAGGCCCTCTTGTTTCTGTAGAATAAGAAAAAGATAAATAATATTCTTTCTCTATCTCCACTGCTTCTTCCACCAAAACCCTCTCTACCTTTTCCCCATTAACCTCTTTCCCAAACAATTTTTCTACTTCCCCCTTTACGCTTTCCGCTTTACCCTTTACCATCACAATTCCTCCGGATTGGGCTCTTTTGCCAGACAAAACCTGAGCTTTGAGAACTAATGGAGTTTTAATTGTAATTTGATCTACTGAAGAGCTGACTAGCTGGTTAGTTGGCACACTAATACTACATTTTTTAAAGAGTTCTTTTCCTTCAAATTCATATAGAAGCATAGGCTAGATTGTACTGGACTTGACTTGCCTTTTCAACTCATGATACTGTAATTTCTCCACTTCTTTATGCCTACAGATACAAATATTTTGAAAGGAGGTGATTTTATGGAAAGAGAACGAGATCTTGCTATTGAAGATGCAATAAGAAGGATGGAATGGGAAGGACCTACTAGACCAGGGTCAACTTTTAAACAAGATCTAGCTGTTGTATTTAAAAATTCCAGACATCCGGAAAGGGTTTGTATAGAAGCGTCGAACCCAAATCTGGGATTAGGTAACGTTCGAGAACAGGTTAAACCATAAAAGGTACCTGTTTTTTTGTGGTAAATTTATCCGCCGAAGATACTAAGGCGGATTAATTATTTTAGTTTATCCCTGAATTGATCATAGCTGGTGAGAGCTGGGGAATGATCTGTTATCTCCAACTCCTGTTTTACCAAAACTTTTTTATTTTCTTTAACATCCCCGTATAAAACAACTCCCGGACCTACTAAAGAATTAGATCCTATTCTTGCCCCAGGCATGGTGGAAGCATTTACACCCACTCTTGATCCTTTTCCTGCAATCAGTCCCAGTTTATGCCTTCCGGAATCTACTTTTTCATCACCCACTCTGATGGTATGATCATCTAATCTTAAATTTGCCAAAACTGCACCAGATCCCATGCCAAAATCTCCCTCAATCACGCTATCCCCAATATAATTGGTATGAAACCAGGAATTTGCTCCAATGTATGATCTGGTAATATCAGAGTTAAATCCTGTTACGCAACCCTCCTCAAGATCAGATTCTCTAATCATGGTGTTATTTCCGACTATTACATTTTTTCCAATATAGGAAGGTCCTTTAATCACAGCCCCTTCAAATACTCTTGCTCCTTCTTCAATCACTACTTTTCCGGAAATTATGGCCTTTTCAGAGACATTTGCACTTGAGTAAATTTGTTGTTCAATATCAGCTAATAAAGCACCTAGGATATCTAAAATCTGCCATGGATATTTTAATGGAATCCAGACTCCATCATATTCTGTAAATTTCACATCCACCTCATCAGAAATCATTAAATCTAACGCTTTTTCATAAACATCATCTTGCTCACTGGATGCTTTTTCCAAATATTCAACCAACTTTTCCCCATCTTTAAAGAAATCTACAACCAGTTTTACCAAATCAGATGGCTCATTCCCCTCTCCCGGCTTCTCCACTATCCCGGTTACTCTTTCTCCGTCCACTTTCAAATAACCACCCGGAAAATATTTATCTACTTTTTTCCCTGCAAAAGCTACATCTGAGGTTGACTTTGCTACTTGTCCATAAATTAGCCCATCCAAAATATCTTCTGCATTAACTACCAGCACTTCCCCCTCCAATCCACTTTGCACTGACAATATTGCATCAGCCATGCCTTTGGGTTGTTGTTGAACAACCACTTTATGATTTAATCCTATTTCTGAAGCTATTTTTTCTACCCCATCTTTGCTCGTTGATGAAGAAATGATTATGAATTCTCCTCCATTAATTGCATTTTTGATTTTTTTTAGATTATGATATAAAAGAGGTTTTCCCAAAAAAGGAATTAAACATTTATTGGTCTTGATTGGCCACATTCTCTTGCCTTCCCCACCAGCTAAAACAATTATTTTCATATTTGACTTTGCACTTTTAACTTTACACTTTTGACTTATCTTGTACCAGGGGTGGGGTGCGCGCCCACGACCGCCGGGATATGAATCCGGTGCTCTACTAGCTGAGCTACCCTGGCTTGAGCCTAGATTGTATCAGAAATGATAGATTTAAACAAAAGATAAGTATATGGTAGCAATTCCAACAATTGCCATAGTTAGTGTAACAGCCCATCCAATAATCTTTGTGATGGTGCTGTTTGCACGATCACCCATTACTTTTTTGCTGCTGCTGATAATGACTATTGTTGCTAAAATTACCGGAGCGATTAATCCATTACCAACTGCTGTATAAATTAATACCTTTATTGTATCCAGGTTTGTAAAATTGATCGCCAAACCAATTAAAGTTGCAATAATAATCATTCCGTAAAACGCATTTGCCTCTTTCAGTTTTCTATATAACCCGAATTTCCAGCCAAAACTTTCAGATAAAGCATATGAAGCTGAACCTGCTAAAACAGGGATTGCCAGAAGTCCTGTGCCAATAATTCCTGCCGCGAAAAGATAATATGTTGCATCTCCGGCAATAGGCCTTAGAGCTTCTGCTGCCTGCTGGGCTGAAGTTATATCTGTAATGCCATTTTTAAAAAGTACAGCTCCACAAGCAGCTATTATAAAAAACATGACAAGGTTTGATAAAAACATTCCTGACCAGACATCAAGCCGCATATCTTTTATCTCTTTACTGGTTGTCTCAACCTGCCTAAGCTTAAGGGTAGTTCTCCCTCCCAATATCTGCTCTTCAATCTCCTGGGAAGTCTGCCAAAAAAACAAATAAGGGGAAATTGTTGTACCTAAAATAGCTGTAACTATAAAAATCTGATCTTTTGAAAAATCAAATTTTGGGGTTATTGCACTTACTATAACCTCTCCCCAATTTAAATTAGCGGCAATTGCTGAAAAAACGTATGCCAGCAGCACCAATGCAAGCCATTTTAGATATTTTGCATATTTATCATAAGTAGTAAAAATTTGAAGCCCCAGAGAAACAAATGCAAATGCCATGACTAAAAAATTAAAACCCAATTTAGGATAAATAAGCTGGACTGCTTGGGCCATAGCCCCCAAATCTGCACCTATATTTAAAGAATTAACTCCAAATAGCAAAAAAGTGCAGAGATACAAAACCCACTTTGGAAAAAACATTCTTATATTGCCTGCCAAACCCCTGCCTGTTACCAGTCCAATCCTGGCACACATTTCCTGAACAGTTGCCATTAAAGGAAAGGTGAAGGCCGCTGTCCATAAAAATCCAAATCCATATCTGGCTCCTGCCTGTGAGTAAGTTGCTATTCCTGAAGGATCATCATCTGCCGCCCCTGTTGTTAAACCAGGACCCAGGGAATGCCAGTAATCTCTGGCTCTTTTTATATCTTTGTGTTTATAGAATTCTTTGGCAAATCTTTTTGATGTATCAATAGCATCGCCCAGAGCAACTGCCGGTGCTTCAGCTACATCTTTGAGAAATTTTCTAGTCATAAGTTATTAACCTTAAGAGTAATCTAATTAAGATCGAACCGTCAAGATCTTCTTCTCTGTTTTTTTTAACTTTTTTATTTGATATTCTCTTTTTAAGGCTTCGCTTTTTGTATTTAGTTTCTCTGTATAAATTATCTTAACTGGTTTATGTGACTTGGTATATCTTCCACCCTTCCCCATTTTGTGTTCTAAAAATCTTTTTTTTAAATTATTAGTAGCTCCTGTATAGAAAGATCCATCACCACAGAGTAGTACATAAACAAACCACATTAAATAATTATATGCTACAATATGCCCGCGGGGAAGTGTAACGGCTGCACATCAGGCTCAAAATGGGCCCATCCCGAAGTAATTCGGGATGAGAACTTGGCTATATCGGTGAACTCCTAATTTTAGGATAACACCGAGGGAAGTCCGACATAATGTCGGACCCCGTAGAGACTACACGCCGAGCTCCTGCACCGTATGGTGCAGGATGATGATATAGTCCTACCCTTGTAGTAATACAAGAAGGTGCATAATCTGAAGGCAGGGAGTCCGACTCTCCCCCCCGCAACACAAATTATCTAAAGAATACTTTCAACCAGCCTAACCAATTAGGAAGCCTGGTAGTTTGGGCGGAGGAGCTGGCTCCAAGCACCAAATTTAGTATTTGTTCCGGAATAATTACCAAAGTCTCCCCTTTTTTGGAAAGTCCCAGCTTATCTCTTGCTTGAGATTCTATAAAATCTGAAGACTGAATATCAGAAAGTTTCTTCTTAAGCTCTTTATTTTGAACTTGCAGCTTATAAACCTTATCTGTTGCTTCACTTAAGCGTTCCCCGGATTTAATAGCCTGGGTAATTTGTACTACCAGATTGTAGGCAATTAACAAAACTACTAATATAACTGCTATATAAATTACTTTTCTAAGCATATTTTCTAAATTGACCCTTGACAAAAGTAACCTATAACATTAAAATAAGTATCTAATGGTTACATTATCTGATGCGCATCAGCAATTTATAGGTCATCTTCAGGGCAAATCCCGTGCCTCAGCTACTATC
>CAYICZ010000011.1:17940-29866 GCA_964362195.1 uncultured Gammaproteobacteria bacterium
CGCAACTTGTGGAATATTTAAAAACTTTGGATAAAACTGACCCTGCTTTGGTTGTGACTGAAGACTTGCAGGCATTTATGGATTCTTTAGCTAAAGATTCATATACTCCTAAATCAGTTTCCAGAAAAACAAATTCTACCAAAACTTTCTTTAAATTCTTAAAAACCCTCTCTTTAATTACAGATGATCCTGCAAACGGACTTTCCCATCCTAAATTTGAGAATAAACCACCCAGAATTTTAACAAAACTTGAATATAGGGCTCTTAGGGATGCAGCCAGGGCAGATATTCGCATGATTGCAGTAATCGAGGTTTTGCTTCAAACAGGCATCAGGATTGGAGAGTTGGCAAAACTTAGAGTTGAGGATGTTGATTTAGTTAATAGCACTTTACATGTTCCCCCATTTGAAGATACAAGAGAGCGAATAATCCCTTTGAATAAATCTGCTGCAGATGCAGTTGCTAAATACTTAGGAATAAGGCCAAAATCTCCTTCCCATTCACTTTTTATTACCAAAACAGGAAGACCCTTACTTATAAGAAACATCAGAACTGCAATTGATAGATACTTTAGACTGGGGGATATTAAAGGAGCAAAGGTAAATGATTTGCGCCATACCTGGGTGGCATATCAGCTTTCTGCCGGTGTTCCTATGACTTTAGTTTCAAAACTGGCAGGCCATAAAAGATTAACTACAACTGAGCGATATCTTCAATTTATCCCCGGAGCAAATGGTGACAGCAAAGTCAAACTGGAGGAGTTATAATTAAAAAATGAGCATCAAAATCGAAACAAGAACGTGTGAGGGACCAAACAATCAAACTAGACTAGAAGTACCAGTAGAAATTGGGGTTAACACTGCCATGCACCAAATTAAATGTCCATTTCTGGCTATACATCAAATTGCTCCTTCAGAGGCCATCGTCGAGCTTTGCACAGCTCCAGATGAAGTAAGCAACTTGCCAAAGGCTACTAATCCACTCAATCTACCACATTGTCGATTCTCCATATCGGCTTCAATCCAATCTACTGGACCTAGGAGAGAATATGGTTTGGAACCAGTATTGAATAAACCTCCCCAAGTCACAGTCACCCCTCAATATCCTTAATAACTGGTGGGCGGAGCAGCATTCTAGTAGGCCCGGAAGGAGTCGAACCCTCGTCATCACTGTATAAGAATGAGGTATTAACCGTTATACGACGGGCCTGTAAGAATTATATTAAAGCTTGGCCCTTGAAGCAACTTCGGCTTCAACTTGCACTACATCACGCCCGAATTTAAGCCTTGATAATTCCCTGATTGCCTGTCCTACTTGCGGATTTAACATGGCTTTCCATTTTTTCATATCCTTGGTGGTATCCAAAGAAAATGGCGGCACCGGCTCTCCAAATACCTGGGTTTTTATATAAGCATGAGGTGAATCTATATTAACCAAATCCGCCTCGGAAAAGGTAGGGGAAAATTCATGCTGCAAGTAATTGGCATCAGTTACTCCCACCCTAAATCCAACCAAGGTACCAACATTTCCAAAGACTGCATTTTTTAAATCCTCACCAATCTGACCAATAAACTGGTTGGCCACAATTAAATTTAATCTATATTTTCTGGCCTCAGATAAAATATTTGCAAAAGTATCTGTGGCAAAATTTTGAAACTCATCAACATAAAGATAAAAATCACGCCGCTGCTCCATTGGCACATTAGAGCGGGACATGGCCGCATTTAAAATCTTAGGTACCAAAATCAGTCCCAAAAAGTTGGAATTTTCCTCCCCTATCCGTCCTTTTGATAAATTCATGATCAAAATTTTCCCCTCATCCATTACTTTCCGAAGGTCAAAAGACGATTGGGACTGGCCAATGATATTTCTCATCATTTTATTGGTAACAAAGCGGCCAAATTTGGAAACAGTGTAGTCCAACACCTCTGATTTATGAAAGTCAGTGGTCTGGGCAATCTGGTCTGTCCAATACCTTTTGACAACCGGATCCGACACCAGCGGCAAAAGCTCTTTCACAAACTCAGCATCTGTCATAATACGGACAACCTCCACAAAAGTGGCTCCAGGCTTACTCATAGCAGTTAACATGGCATTTCTCACACCATGTTCAAATCTGGGGCCAATAATACCGGTTTTATTAGGGTCAAACAGTTTATACATTAGTCCAATAATTGAGGCCACCACAAAGTGTTTCTGCTCCTCAGAGTATGCCTCCAGCATGTTCAAGCCAAAGGGACGCAGCATATCTGAGGGATCAAAATAAATCACATCTTCTGCCCGGGAAGGTGGGATCAGTTCCAGAAGTTCTTCTGCCGCATCACCGTGTGGATCAATAAAACATAAGCCTTTTCCTGCCAGGATATCCTGCAACATCATGGATTTTAAAAACTCGGTTTTACCGGTTCCGGTTCTTCCAATCACATACATATGACGCCTTCTATCATCCTCAGATAAATAAACCGGCCGCTCAACTCCTCTAAACACTGACTTGCCCAGATATAATCCTGAGGAGGGGATTTTTTCCGGAGCCGGAGCTCTTTTAGATGAAAGCCAGGTTATATATGGGGTTTCAATCGATTTATTGGGAAAATGAAAAATGGAAGCCAACTCATCTGCTGTTAAAATAGATACTTTGGAAAATCTGGGCATGTATCTATAGATAAAATCTGTTAAAAAAGCTTTCTCAGAATATGTTTTAGCTCCGGAAAAACCATTATACGGACCGGAAAATTGTTCAAAAGCAGTTTTAATATTGGTTAAATGGGCTTTGGCAGAATCTGCTGTTTGAGAAGACGTCACAATTCTTATTACAGTTTCAAATCCGGATCTGACGATTTTTCCCTCAACTGCTTCCAGTTGTTTTGCATCAGGTGGAGGTTTTGGGTTATCTGCTTTTCCAGGGTCTTTTTCTTTTTTGACAAATTTTTTACCCAAATCTTTCCAGTGATTTCCTGCCGGTGAGAGTAAAATCTGAATAGCAGCCCCTTCACCTTCCTGCATCTTGGCCATGGCTGAGGTGATGGCAGAAAGAGGATCTGTTGGCAAATCCCTGAAGGTTTTTATTGGAAAATAATCAGCTGATTTTAGTTTAAGTTGGGTGTAGGCAGTTTGGGAATCTTCAGAAAAAATATTATATTCCGGAATTTCTTTAATCTCTGCATCAGGATATGCGCCATGAATTTGTTTTTCTATTAAATCCTGATGAGACTTGTGAACTGAGGCAAAAAACCTGATTGATTCATGGGTAGCAACTATTTCAAAAGAAACATGGGGTTGGGCTTTAAAGATAGACAACATCCCACCAGATTTCCGTAGGGAAGCAAAAGTGGCAAACAGTTGTTCTGCAGCATCAATTTTAATCTCATTTCCTCTGGGAACCTTAACCTGAAGTAGCACATACTGCAAAGACTCCTTTTCCCTATCTTTATATTTAATCCAACCTACCAGATACTTTTTTAAAAATAAAAAAATCCCCACAAAAATTAAAACTATTGCGATTAAGGCAACCAGTGCCATAATCCAGCTGACAAAATCTATTCCACTACTTGTTTGCGTTACTTCCATATTATGCTGCTTTTTGCGCTTTTCCCATCCCTAACACTCTTTTTTTCCATTTTTGCCTCCAAGATTTACCACTGACTGATCTTACTACTTTAGATTCATCTCCTACAAAAGCATCTGCAGCATATCCAAGATCCTTGAGGCTTTCCTGTATTTTCTCAAGCGGCTGATTGTCTTCAGGTTCTAAGCTTTGCGGAGACATATTAAGGATTTTAGCAACACCTTGATGCAAATCCTTAGTAGGCTGTTCGGCAGATTCCATGGATCTATTATCTCACATTGCAGTATAATCCAAAATATGATCTTAAAAGTTTTAGAGAAAAAGACTGAAACCAAAGATGTTTTTTCCTTAGTTTTTGAAAAGCCAGCAAGCTTTAGCTTTTATCCAGGTCAATATCTGGATTATGAACTAAATGGTGATACAAGAGCTTTTACCATTTCTGCTTCCCCAACTGATAAGTTTTTAATGTTAACTACCAAAAAAGGACAAAGTGAATTTAAAAAAGCTTTAGCAAAACTAAAGCCAGGTGATGAAATTAAAACTTCTCACCCAGCAGGGACTTTTATTTTAGATGAGAACTCCCCTGCTGTTTTGATTGCCGGCGGAATCGGCATTACCCCATTTCGGTCTATGATTAAATATGCCCATGACCAAAAACTTTCTACACCCGTTACTCTTCTTTATTCCAACTCAGATAAAGATTTTGTTTTTAAACAAGAGCTTGAAAAATGGAAACAAGGTTTAGAAAACCTTATTATTGTTTATCATAATTCCAGTCAATCTAGCCATCTGACCAAACTACCATCTACTACCTACCATCTACCAATCTACTACCTCGCCGGTCCTCCCAAAATGGTAGACAGTTTTGAAAAAATACTGCTGGATCAAGGAGTTGATAAAACAAATATCAGATATGACCAGTTTGATGGATATTAATACCAGATAACTTTACCAATAATTTCTTCCTTACTAATTGGACCAAAGTTTCTCGAGTCAGTACTTTCCTTTTTATTGTCTCCCATAATCAAAATGTAACGATCGTTAGTTTTTGAAATACGTTTTATAATCTCTTTGCCGTTTACCTTCACAGCCACTATATCCCCTTTTTTTGGCTGATAAAACCAGCGCCAAACCAACACATCCCGACCCGGCTTTAAAGTGGGAAGCATACTATTTCCAGAAACTGTAAATCTAGCGATGGGAAACAATTTCACCTTCTGTTGGATATCCTGATGGAATTTTGACTGGTGTCATGCTTTTTGTTTTCCAGAAAATCTCGGCAATCTTTTGCGTATTTGCTAAGAGTTTGTTTGCAGAGTCCAAATCAATATCCTGTCTAACAGTGCCTGATAATTTTATTGTCTCAAAAAGCAAATCTTTTAACTCAGGATATTCTTTAAAATGCTCATCTTTAAAATAATCCATCCATAAAGTTTCCAGCTCTTCCTCCACTATCCCTGCATGTTCTTCTTTAACTTTAGTTAATCTGGAGATTTGGGAGATAATTTTTTTTCTTTCATCAAATGGAGGTTCTTCGCTGCTTGGTTTAAGATCATTTATCATATTAGTCATCCTGATGACAGTATGTGCAGCTAGTTGCATCTGGTGCGGATCATAAATCCCGCAGGGAATATCACAATGAGCATAAATTGGTCTGGTAGGAAGAAGTTTAATTAGCAAACTCAAAAGTTTCATTTTTATATTTTACCACCAAAGTAGTATTATTAAAATAAAGAAAGGGTGCACTAATTGGAAACATCACTAGCCAGTAAATCTGAAGATTCCTGCAAGAACAGCTTTTGGATTCAATGATACCTCTTTTTTTATATCTGCTTCAATTTCCTCAAATGAGCTTCCCCCCATATCTACCCAAGTAGAACCTATTCCCAGAAGCTGTAAATTCATTTCATGCAGTGAGATTCTTGCTGCAGCTACAGAACCTTTGGGTAGATGATTTTGAATAATCCTCAAATCAATTTGATGATCAGCTTCAACTATAGCTACAAGACCTTTTATAGCTTTTTCTCTTGCGTAACCCCTTAATGCGTTTGCAAGTTCAGCTGGCATACCTTCTATCTCAGAAAAAGCATCGGAATCTAACAAGTCACTTCTTTTGAGTCTTATAGTTTGACCTGGTAAAAAATCTCCATCAAATGGATTTGGAGAAATACCTCTATCTTGAAAATTCATGACTATATTCTATCATACATATTGTCCAAATATTCTTCTGCTCGCCTCGTCTCCGACGAGTCGGAGCGGGCATCAAAGGCTGCTTTATAATGTAGGTTACACCTATAATAAACTCTTTAGTTTTTCTACAGATATATTTCCATCTTTTAAAATACGGAGCAATGTGCCCTTTTTAATAACTTTATGTTGAGGAATAATAACAGTAGCTTTGCCCATGGGTTTTAGCATTTTAGCCAATTTAACATGACTACCCTTTTGGCTAATTTCTATCCATCCTTCCTTTTTGTAAGCTTTAACTAAATCCTTACCCGAAACTTGAGGGAGTTTAGCCATTTATTTGAATTGAAGCCATAAATTGTTTGCGGGCTTGGTCAGGACTCATTTCATACAGATCATTTTCTTCTGACTCTAGATATAGCTCAATTGCCTCTTTGATATTTTTTTGAGCCTCTTCAAAAGTATCTCCTTGAGAAATACAACCAGGAAGTTCGGGAACATATACTGAATACCCTCCTTCTTCCTCGGCAGTAAATATTGCATGATATTCAAGAATCTTTCTCTGCTTTTTCATAACTTAATTATACTCTTTTTACTTCAAATTTTCTAAATATTCTTCTGCGTCAAAGACTGCTTTGCAGCCCATACCTGCTGCTGTCACTGCCTGCCGGTAATGATAATCCGAAACATCACCTGCTGCAAATACTCCTTCAACAGAAGTTCTCGTTTCATCATGAATTACTACATACCCTTTTTCATCTAAATTAATTTGTTCTTTTAAAAAGTCAGTATTAGGTTTATGACCTATGGCAATGAACAATCCATCAAGTTGCAGCTCACTAACCTGCCCACTTTGAGTATTTTTTAGTTTCACTCCTGTTAATTTATCCTGTCCTAGCACTTCTATTACCTCACTATTCCATATAAAATCCACATTAGGTTTAGATTTTACTAACTCCTGTAAAGCACTTTGGGCTTTCAAAGCATCTCTTCTGTGAATCACTGTAACCTTACTGCAAATCTTAGACAGATAATTAACCTCTCTCATGGCAGTATCCCCTCCTCCAACAACTGCTACGTTTTTCCCTTTAAAGAAAAATCCATCACAAACAGCACAAGCAGACACTCCTTTACCACGCAGTCTTTTCTCGGATTCTAAATTCAGCCACATAGCAGACGATCCGGTAGCTATAATAAGTGAATTAGTGCTGAGTGAAGAGTTCTCAGTCTTAATAACAAATGGTCTTACTTTTAAATCTAAAGATATTACATCTTCATTGATAAACCTAACCTTAAATCTTTCTGCCTGCTTTCTCATATTAGCCATTAAATCCGGTCCTTGTATGCCTTCTGCAAAACCTGGAAAATCATCTACGTCTGTTGTGAGAGTCAGTTGCCCCCCAGCTTCTCTACCAGAGATTACAAGTGGATCTAGCGCTCCGCGGGCAGCGTAGATTGCAGCTGTTAAACCGGCAGGACCAGAACCAATGATGATAAGTTTTTCCACTTTAGATTACTATATCACTTCTTTGTAGAACTGGAAGTTGCACTTTTTGTACTTGATCCAGTTGCTTCTTTGCCAGATGGTGTTGCCACTTGAGCAGAAGATGAAGAGGTTGGTGTTGGACTTACTGCCATCTGTTCTGTGCTGGTAACTGGTAAAACTGGAGCTTGATATTTGCTGCGCAGCCAAACCAAATACCCTGCAATCACTACCAGTACTAATATAACTACAACTATTGAAACGTTTCTGTTGATAAAAACTCACCTCCTTGTTACTTAACCCATGGCAGTGATGGTATATTAAACCTTTTTTATTCTTAAAATCAATACTGAAGCAAAAAAACCTGCTGCGGAGCCTAAAAGTGCTCCTCCAATTACATCTGTTGTCCAATGTTCACCTAAATATACACGTGTTAAACCCATTAAAAATGCGATTATAAGAAGAATTGGTACACCAACTAATTTAAGGAGATAATTTCTTGACTGGAAAAGTAATATGCACAAAAATATGGTAATAATAAAAATAGTTCTGGTCATATGTCCTGAAGGGTAGGAAAAATCCGTATGCACATAAAAGCTGGGTAAATTGGTGGGTAAAACACTTCTGTGCAGAAAAACCGGTGGTGAAGGATGAAATAAAACCAGCTTTCCAAATATTTCCCCGAAAGATGCAGGCAGAATTAAAAGCCAACCTATTATTGCCAACCACCTGAACTTTATTAAAGACAAAAGAGCCATTATCAAACAAAAAGCTACTGTTACTTCAGCGCTACCTATAAGAGAAAAATAAGAAAAATATTTATCAAATCTTCTGGAAATATGATCCTGCAGTTTAACTGTGGTATCAAAATCTACCTGAACCCATGTTTCTTTGGCAACTGTGTAGGAATAATAAGTAAAAAAAGAGGTAAAAACTAAAGAAAGCAGGAAAAGTTTCGTTCTCACTAAATTATTCTACAGTAATGGAACCAGTCAGTGAAGGGTTAAGATGATCATGATAGGTATAAGTTCCGGTTTTATCAAAAGTTACACTCTTTGTCTCCTCTGGTTTGAGAAGTCCTAAGTTAAGAAATGAATATAAAAGATGGGTAGGGTGATTATCCGAGTTAACTGTATGATTTTCAGTATCAGTATTTTCCCAGGTTATAGATTCCCCTATTTTAATAGTTATAGTAGCTGGAGAAAATCCTGTTTGGGAAATTGTTACTGAATTTTGAGCTACAGTTGCAGACTCAGAAACAGCAGGAGCAGGTTGAGAAACCTCAGGAGCAACTGCAGGCTTTGGGCGGGTAAGAAACCAACCACCGATTACTAAAACTACAATTACAGCTGCTACAATGACCGCATTTTTTGACATTGCAAGCTAATATAGCAATAAATTATCTATGAGTCAATATATTAGTTGTAGAATAATCTCCTATTATTTTGGTGACATATTTTAATTCTGCACCCACTATTTTGGCTATTCTTTCTTTATGATAGTTATCGTTGGCACCTTTGGTTACAGCTATAATATCCGGCTTAATTCTTTTAATTATTTTTTCATAATCACCATCTATCTTCATATATGGAAGCAGAATTACCTGATCAACTACTTTTAACGCTTTGAGTACAGTTGACCTTTCCTTTTGGGTAAAAAAAGGGCGGTTTTGGCCTTTAAGCTCCTGTATTTTTTTATCAGACTCTAAAAGAACAACCAAAAAATCGCCGACTCTCTTAGCTTTTTGTAAAAAAACAATGTGGCCGGGATGCAAAACATCAAAACATCCACCTGCTAAAACTACTTTTTTTACCATAGTACGTAGTATACTTTTAATTATGGATAAAATCCAAACAGTTAAGCAGTTAAAAGAGGTATTTGCTCCTTTAAAAAATACCAATGTAATTCATCAAAAAAGACTCTCTCCTTTGGATAAATTAGCCCTCTTTGTGACAGATAAAATTGGTACCCTGGGGTTTTTCTTTATTATCTTTGCCTGGACTTTAATTTGGCTTACCTGGAATATGCTTGCGCCTTTAAATTTAAGGTTTGATCCTTTCCCTTCTTTTGTATTGTGGCTTTTTATTTCAAACTTAATTCAGATTCATCTAATGCCTTTAATTATGGTGGGACAAAATATCCAGGGTAAACATGCCGAGCTTAGGGCAGAAACAGACTACGAAACAAATCAAAAAGCAGAAAAAGAGATAGAAACAATCCTGCTGCATTTGGAAAACCAGCAGAAACTAATCCTGCAGATTTTGGAAAAAATAGAAAAATTAGAGAAAAATTAGCGGTATGAAAATTTGGCTTCTTTTGATACTTATTTTGGCAATTCTGGTAAGAATTGTTTTTCTCAATAAAATTCCTCCTGGAATAGCAAATGATGAGATAAATATTATAATTAATGCTCAATCTCTGCTAAATACTGCTCATAATATACCCGGGGTCATAACAGGAATACTGGGCAGCCAAACAGGAGACCCGGGAGGAGGTATTCATAGTGAAATCAGCTCATATTTATTAATACCGTTTATAGCATTATTTGGATTTAGTTGGCCAGTAGTTAAACTTCCCTTTATATTTGCCAGCATAGGCATTGTTTTAATATCTTATCTGCTTGTAAAAAAACTGGTAAATAAAGATGCGGCTCTTTTCGCTGCATTTTTTGCCTCAATTAATCCCTGGTTAATCTTTTTTGCAAGGTCGGCTTATGAATCAATTTTTAGTGCGTTTTTTTATCTACTGGCTATTTATATTATTTTTAGTTTTAAAAAATGGAAGATACTCTGGTCAATACCTTTTTTTATCCTGGGGTTTTTAAGCTATTTTTCCGCAAAAACTTTAATGGTGCCCCTAAGTTTAGCTGCCCTTATGGCTGTAAAACTCTTAGGTCTTAAGGATTCTGTTAAGCCGGTTCTACTTATTAACGTGATTTTGCTTATTTTCTTAAGCTTCTATTATCCAATCCTTATTAAAAATCCCGCGGGGGTAAGATTCAATGAATTAAAAAATCAAACCACCAAAAGCCTTGTTGACACCAAACGTACGCTTAGCTTAGATTCACCAATTAACTCATTCTACGAGAATAAGCTAGTCGAAGAGCTAAGAGTTAGGTTACAAGCAAGTCTGGGATTAATATCGGCAACTTACCTTTTTGTTAATGGTCAACCAGAAAATATACCATCATTAAATACAGATAGTCATGGTCCTTTATACTTAATCGATCTGCCATTAATTATTTTAGGGTTTTTCTTTTTAATAAAGACAAATCAAAAATTGTTTTTTACTCTATTGGGATTTATTAGTGTAACTTTAATACCCAATTTTTTAAATCTGGCTGGAACTACTTATACTATCAGGACCGTAATTTTATTCCCTCTTTTAACGATAATCTCAGCTCTGGGCATTTATTATATTAAAAGTGTTTTCAGCCATACCTTTTTCAGTAAAATTTATGTCATTGTTCTCATAATGTATATATTATTTTTTGGAAACTTTATTTTTGAATATTTTATGCGCCTGCCTATAGACAAAAACGAAGGCTGGTTTTTGTCGGATAGACTGCTTTCCAGATATATAAACCTATCAATAAAGAAAGAAAATTCTGATATTACAGTAGTCAGTCCATCACCTAAGTTTACGATGTATCGATATTTATTTTATAATAATCTATACAATTCCAGTTCAATACAATCTATTAACAATAAACTCTCAACCAGAGACTATAGCGTCGGCAGAGTGAAAATTATAAATGATTGTCCGGGTGATCTTTTGACAAATAATAAAACTTTAATTATTGATACTTCTTTAAAATGTTCAAAAGACCTTAAGGGAAGTGCTATAGCTTCACCTAAAGATGGACGGGCACAATATATAATTACAAATGACAAATTATGCCATTTATTGGTAAATAGACACTATCCTTTAATTAAAAACCTTTCAGAATTGGATATAGAGCACTTATCAGATCAGGAGTTTTGCCAAAAATATATCACCAATATACTTTTCTAAAAATAATCAATCAGAAAATTAAGCAGCAGCAGCAATTTTGCTATCAGCCAGGGCTTTTTCGCGGGCAAGCTTTGCATCAGCTTTATTTTTAATCATTAAATCATTTTTAGCAATTCTATCAGCAATTGCTTTATCAACTAATCTTTGGCATTCTTTATCAGGACAGATAGTTTGGGTGTGAATTATAAAAGAGTTAGCAGTTTTTTCTTTCCAGGTTTTACCATCTATTCTTAGTTTACCGCATCTAATACAAGGGTTATTCATTAAGGTTAGCATTATAGCAGAACTTACAAACTAAATCAATTGCTATCTTATCTCTATTTTCCAGACTCCTTTTTCCCTAAAGGCCGGAATAGTTGACCAAATTCACGTTATTTTATCAATTTAGCGTGAATTTAAGCCATTTTCGTTATAAATTCACGTTTTTTTCAGCTCGAGAATCGTAACTCTAATATAAGAACCTTTCGCTTCGCTCAAGAACCTTGATTCTCGCTATCGCTCGAATTAACCCCTCAATTAGCTTATATTATCAAGTCAAGACATCTCTCAATTTATTATTATTTCCGTGCTGGGTTAACAAAAAACTCTAAAACAAAAGCTCCAACCAATAATACGACACCAAGTACTAAAAGATAAGAAAGTAAACTTGGTACAAAATATAAAACCAAAAGGGCAAT
>CAYICZ010000012.1:0-27878 GCA_964362195.1 uncultured Gammaproteobacteria bacterium
CGGGTGTAATTCACCGGTAGAATGGTCGCCTAGGCGACACGTAAGGGGTCCTAAGTTGATGTATTATGTTTATATACTAAAGAGTCTAAAAAATGGTAGATTCTATACTGGATCGACTGATAATGTAGATCGGCGGTTAAAAGAGCATAACAGTAGTGGATCCAAATATACGAGGACGACAAAGCCGTTTGAGTTAGTTTATAAGGAAGAATTTAAGACAAGAAGTGAGGCTTGTAGAAAAGAACTCTTTTACAAGACAGGAAAAGGAAGAGATTTATTAAAAAGCTTGTTGTAGTTGCGGGTGTAATTCACCGGTAGAATGCCACTTTTCCAAAGTGGACGTAAGGGGTCCGACTCCCCTCACCCGCTCTGAAGGGGTTTTTTAGGTTTATTTATGCTATACTTACAGATCAGGCAATATTATGGCATTTAATCGGGATAGAAATAGTAGACAAGGCGGCCAGGCAAGTGGCGGATTTAGACGCGGAAGCGTTGAAATGCACAAAGCAATTTGTGATAAATGCGGAAGAGAGTGTGAAGTTCCATTCAGGCCTACCCATGGTAAACCTGTTTTTTGCAGTAATTGTTTTGAAAGTCAAAGAGGTTCTGAGCCAAGGTCTGATAGACCAATGTTTGACGCAATTTGTGATGAGTGCGGAAATTCCTGCAAAGTTCCTTTTAAGCCAAGCGGAGATAAACCAATTTACTGCAGCAATTGCTTTGGAGAGAAAAAAGGAGCCGGAGGCAAAGGAAATGGACAATTTGAAGCATTAAACCAAAAGCTTGATAAAATATTAGAGTTGTTAGAAACAAAACCAGTTAAAAAGAAATCCCCCAAAAAAGCTGAATGAAGCAAATTTATTGAATATTTAAATCTATTCTTTGTTTTAAATTAATCACCCGCTCACCTACTATTAAATCCTGTTTAGTGTGAGCTGAAATTAGAAGTTTAACTGTCTGATGAAAAGCTATCCAGGAAAAACTGGTTTTTTCAAGGGATGAAAGAACTTGAGGATTTTTTACCTCAGCATAAAAAACATAATTAATCCGATCCAGTGTGTCATGAAAATAATCATAAATAGGATGAATATGTTTAGATTCCAGTTTTACTTTAAATAATTTATATATTATTCTGGCAAATGCATCCGGAGCTTCTTCCCCATCTTTACCTTCTCCTCCCAGCATGCTCCAGTTGGAGGATACATCATCTTTGGGTCCGGAGGACAACAAGAGAATCTGGTGAGTTTTTAAGCTGTATAAAAATCCGCTTGCATAAAAGGGGTGATGCATGAGTGTATATTATAACACATCACATTGTATAATAAGCCTCATGTTCATTGATGAAATTGAAATTGATTTAAAAGCCGGGAATGGCGGGCCTGGGAAGGTTTCCTTTTTTCCGGGAAAACACTCAGGCCCTGATGGCGGAAATGGAGGGCAAGGCGGCGATCTTTATGTTAAAGCCAGCTCTTATATGACTAATTTAAATAAATTCTTAGGAAAGCATATTATCGCTGCTGCAAACGGCGTACCCGGAGGAAGTAATAACAGGGCAGGAGCTAAAGGAGAAGATTTAAGGATTAATTTACCCCTGGGATCCTTGTTGATAGATACAGAGAAGAATGAAGAGTTTGAGTTAACCAAGGAAGGTCAGGAAATCCTGCTTTGTATTCGAGGTAAAGGTGGCAAAGGAAACTCTGAATTTAAATCCTCTTCCAATACTGCTCCTATGTATGCCCAGAAGGGCTTAAAAGGCCAGAAAAGACACTTCAAGATACTGCTTCGCATGATAGCTGATTTTGGATTAATCGGACTGCCTAATGCCGGCAAAAGCAGTTTATTAAATGAGTTAACTAATGCCAAAGCAGAAGTTGCTTCTTATCCATTTACCACATTGCAGCCTAACTTAGGTGTATTAAATAAAAAAGTTATAGCAGATATTCCAGGTTTAATAGAAGGTGCATCAGATGGAAAAGGCTTAGGCATAAAATTCTTAAAGCATATTGAAAAAGTTAGATTACTGTTACACTGTATCTCCTCTGAATCTGAGGACGTTATAGCAGATTATAAAACAGTAATTAAAGAACTTAAAAAATATAATCTCAGGTTACTTGATAAACCGCAAATTATTTTACTTACCAAGTCTGATTTAGTTAGTCAAAGGGATTTAGAGAAGAAAATAAAAAAGATCAAAAAATTTCAAAAAGAAGTCATATCTATATCTATACATGATTGGGAAAGTTTAGAGAGATTGAAGATCCTGATCCACTGATTTAAAGTCACCCTCAGATGCTTCAACATTTATTGCATCCAATTCCTGGTCAAGTGCGTCTTTAATTTGAGCTATAGTTGGCTTACTTGGAGCAGTTGTTGTTTGTTGAGGTTGTACAGCCGATTGCTGTCTGCTTAAAAGCATATATATCCCACCCACAATTGCCAGCACCACAACTACCCCGACTATGAGCATTATGACCATTTTTTTGCTTCCACCTTCAGGAGCTGGTGCAGGTGCAGGCGGAACTACCGGCGCCACTGGTGGTGTTTGGTTATTGTTGTCCACTTGGTGTTGCCTCCTTACTGCCCGATTTTGCCACCCTGATTGCATTTGAAACAGCCTGTTTTGCATCTATTACCAATTTTCTGGTAGCCATAATATTTTTATAAAGCTGATCCCTTTGAGCCTTCGCATCTAATTTAATTTTTGTTTCTGTTGTAACATTTATTGTGTAATCTTTCTGGGCTTGAGCCTCCACAGCAGTTCTTGCTGCATCTATTGCTGCTCTGGCATCAGCTATTGCCTGGTTTGCAGTAGCCGGATCTTTAATATCGGGAGTTCCCTGATTTACTCTAGCTGTTAGCTTATCCAAAAGAGAGGACATTAAATCCAGATTTTTTAACATTTGGTCAGTCTGATTTTGATTTATTTTATTTAAATTAGTATTTATTCTGGTTGCTATTTGTGCTTTTTGTTTATCTTTAAAGGCCTGGATTTTAGTCCTAATTTGTGCTTCATGAGAGGCAATCTTTAGTCTTTTATCCTCCAGGTTTTGCATTTTTTGGGTTGGATTTATGGGATTTTGCGCTAAAACAGGGGTAATAAAAATAAGAGCGCTAGCAATAGAAACGGCAATGGCAGTACTTTTGTTCACAAAGTCTACTGTAGCAAAGGAAGTGGTATGTGTCAACTCCCACTTGACAGAATATTTATTTATATTTAATATCATTCAAATATAACACATGAGAACAGCCGAGAATCCAATTCATTTACTTAATGCTCATCATAACAATGGTAGAGCAAGAAAACCTGTGGGCAGACAGACAGGTAGAAATGAATCAATTGCAAGTTCCTTGGGTACTTTATCAGAATTACCAACCATGGATCCCCAGTCCTTCTTTTGATGAACTAGGGGCAAAAATATTACCCGAAGATATTTCATTTGGTATTAATGACCACTTTCCTTTACGAGAACTAATAGGGGCAGAAGCTGTCAGGCTTGCTAAAAAAGCTACAGTAAAAGATAGAAGACTTCCGAGGATATGGGTGAAAGGAGCCTTATTTACTGAAGCCGAATATGATGTCCGATATTATGGTTCAGAAGAAGCTGAAGCATATAATGCAGATATATTTCCTCACCAAAGAAGAAGAACTCGACATAAGTAAAACTTTCTAATCTTATCCCAACTTGCTATAATTTAGCTTACGCGCCCGTAGCTCAGTGGATAGAGCAAGACGGTTCTAACGTCGAGGTCGGGGGTCCGAATCCCTCCGGGCGTACTGACTGGAAATAATGTATAATACTTCTTTATGGATAACCTGATTTTGGGGATTAAAAGCATTGTTTTGGGTATTACTACCACCATTTCTGCAGTCACTTCCACCTACTTTGCTCCTCCCCCGGCCCCCACACCTGCTCCAACTCCGGTGGTCCAGGTTCAAAAAGATGTAGTAACAAGATCAGGAGAGTATTCTCACTCAGGATATACTTTAAAATATACCTTAAATGTTCCCAAAAGCGGCGGGGATATTAATGGAGCGTTCTCAGGAGTTTGCAATGGGCCAATTATTGGAAAATTTGCCGGGGGTGAGGGTGGAAATATAGAAGGATCTGCCCAGACAGATTGTAAAGTGGCTATATTCAGCTATAACTTAAAAGTAGCCTACATTGGAAAGTTATATTTGAAAGAGGGAAAGATTGATTTAAACTGGGAAGGTCAGATTCCTTATACAAATAATTCAGGTAATTTATCTATTAATTTTGAACCTATAAATTAGCGTGAATACTTTACTGGCTTCTCTTTGTTGCTCGGCTTTTTTTACCTTTATCAGCTTCAATATTATTTTGCCTGTGGAGAGATTTTTTTCAAAGCCACAACAATACACCATAATTTTAGCAGGAGATTCTATGACTCAAACTCTGGGTGCAGGAGAAACAATTCAGCCGATGCTTAGAAAATATTATCCCAAAAAAGAGCTTCATATTTTAAATTATGGCATTGGTTCAACTTCAATTTTCACCCTGCCTGATATGTTAACCAAAGGTGTAATCAGAGGCAGTGAAACCTTAATGCCGATCTTATCAAAAGATTTTGATGTAATTTTAATAGAATCTTTTGGCAATAATCCAATTCCGCAGGGGTTAGAAAAAAATAATGAAATTTTGGACCAGTCCATTAAATTAATTAAAGAAAAAAAGCCCAATGCAAAAATTGTTTTTGTTGCTACAATTGCTCCAAATAGAGATAGATACGCGGAAAATATCGTTAATTTAACAACAGAGGAAAGAAGAAAATGGGCGGATGAGCGAATTAGCTTTATAAAAAATCATATTAAATATGCCAGGGATCACAAAATCCCCCTGATAGATTTATATAATAAGTCCTTAGAAAATTACGCAGATTATATAAATACTTCAGATTTTATTCATCCTTCTAATGCAGGCCTAATTTTTATGGGTGAAGAGATTGCAAATTATCTTGTTTCCAGGAGGATTTTGTCTCCTTAAGATAAGCAATTAGTAATTTTAAGCCCTCTTCTAAACTTACTTTTGGATCCCAGTTTAATTTTTCGCGCGCCTTGGAAATCTCAGGACAGCGCTGAAGCGGATCATCCTCAGGCAACTCTTCCACTTGTTTAATTTCAGATTGGGATCTGGTTAGGGTTTTTACCTTCTCTGCCAGCTCTAAAATAGTAAATTCATCAGGATTTCCTAAATTGTAAACTTCCCCTTTCTCTCCTTTTTCCATGGTTAAAATTATTCCATCTACTAAATCAGACACATAGCAAAAAGATCTGGTTTGCTTCCCATCTCCAAAAACAGGAAAAGGATTATTAAATAAGGCAGCTTTGACAAACTCAATTACTACCCTGCCATCATCTGCCATTTTAGGGCCATAAGTATTAAAAATCCGGATAATCCTGCCATCTAAATTCTTTGATCTGACAAATGCAGAAGTTATAGTCTCCCCAAATCTTTTAGCTTCATCATAAACAGATCTTGAACCCACTGTGGAAACATTTCCTCTGTATTCTTCTTTTTGCGGATGTTCTTTTGGATCTCCGTAAACTTCTGATGTGGAAGCAAATAAAAATTTAGCTCCCTGTGATAGTGCTATCTCAGCTAGCTTCCATGTACCGGTTGTGTTAACCTGCATGGTTTCAAAAGGATGGCTAATATAGCTATTGGGATTATTTTTATTAGGGGAGGCAGGAGAAGCCAGATGATAAATACATTTGAGATTTGAGATTTGAGATTTGAGATTTTCCGGAAAATCTTCAGAAACATCATGATTTATAAATTTAAAACTAGGGTTATTTTTTAAATGCTCAATATTTTCTTCTTTGCCGGTTATTAAATTATCTATACAAATGACTTCATTTCCAAGCTCAATTAATTTATCACAAAGATGAGATCCCAAAAACCCGGCTCCGCCTGTCACAATTATTTTCATTAAGTTATAGTCTACAGCTTAAATCTTCTGTCTGCAAGAAAGGGATTAGGCATCCCCTTTGCAAAGTAAACTCTCCGTATTTATTATTAATTTTATCTATAGCTTTTATAATAGTTTCCTGTCTATTTATTTCCGGCAAAAGCGATAAATTTTGAGGAGCAAGAGGTTTAAGATTTGAGATAGAAACTCCAACCATTCTTATTTTTTCTTTATTCCATATCTGATGAAAAATTTTCCAGGCAGCATTAAATATATCCAAGCCATCCTGGGTAAAAGGAATCGTTATCTGCATTCCATCACTCTCAAAGTTTGAGCTTACACCTTCGAGGTGTGAAGCTAAACGATACCAACAATGAACAGTTTTAGCTACCAGTTTTTTAGATCTTAATCTTCTGGCCACCAGTTCTGTTAATTTAAGAAGAATCTGCTTGATCTCAACCGGATCAGATGTATCATGGTCTATGGTGTGCCTGTGGCCCACACTTTTGACTTCCCCTTTCTCGTAGAATGGTACAACTTCTGATTCATCTATTCCCCGGGCCATGTTATATAAAATAAGTCCATAAGATTTAAAAGAAGCTAATAAAGCCGGAAGAGGTACCTTTCTAAGTTGGGTAAAGTTAAAAGCTCCCATATTATTAAGGCGTTTCTTTATCCTGGGGCCAATTCCACAAATCTCATCCAGATCCACCCTATCCAAAACCCACATTGCAGCCTCCTCATCCGCTATCACCACTAACCCATCAGGTTTGTAGAGTGAACCAGCCAACTTTGCCATTCTTTTGTTATAAGAAATACCAATAGAACAGGTTATATATGAGCCAATTTCAGATTTAATGCGGGATTTAATCTCCTGAGCAAGAGTGACTAGAGTCAAGAGTCTAGAGTCAAGATTGTCTTCGCTAGATTCTTGACTCTTGCGACTAGACTCTATTTCTAAAAATACTTCATCTATACTAAACACCTCCAGATTAGGGCTGTAGGAGCTTATAATAGCCAAAAATCTCTTGGTGACCTCCAGATACTTATCAGAGTCCCCTTTCACTAAAATAATTTGCGGACATAACTTTTTTGCTTCCCAAATCTGCATCCCTGTTTTAACTCCAAACCTTTTGGCTTCAACTGATGCAGCCCCAATCACAGTCCGTTTCATCCTGTCCCCTCCAGTTACTCCGATAGGTTTTCCCCGAAGCCTGGGATTAGCCTGCTGTTCCACAGTGGCAAAATAGCTATTAAAATCTATGTGTAGAATGGTGCCCATAATAGTCGTCAGCTTTCAGCTATCAGCTGTCAGACTTTTTATTCTTCTGTCTGATGACTGAAGACTGATGACTGAAAGCTATTCTTCCTCAACTGCCTCCAGAAACCACTTAAGAGATTTTGTATCAAATTTTAATCTGTAAAAATTTCCGTTACTGGATATGGAAAAATGATAAAAAATACTGGATCCGTCTTTTGAAGTATGAACTAAATTTATCTTATCAACTTTGATTTGCCTGGCTTTCCAGAAAAAACACCAGGGTTGAATTAAATTCCCCTTAAAAAACACCCAGACATTTATTGGCTCGGAGAGTTCTAACATGGCAATAAGTTACTTTAACATTACCCTAATAAAACCCAAAAAATCAAGAAGGAAAAATGTCTTTTGTTCTGGTATAATACAACCCCTATGACACAAGAAGGGTTAGATAACACAAATCCAGTACCTGAATCAGATAGATGGTCCAGCAGAGGTGAAGTACCGGGAAGCCTAGTTCCGGGGATGATTGTCCATAATGGCGATGAACCGACAACTCCTGAAGAGTTAGCGAGAATAACCCGTGATCTTAATAATGGACATCCCTTGGAAGCAGCAAGCAGAAGATTCGGAAGATTAAATGTTTTAATTAGAGATGGCACAGGATGGAAAATCCTGGCAGGTTCTACTGCAGCTATTGGAGCTGCAATTGGCCTTTTTGAACTTACAATGAAAATGCTGGAAATCCGCAGTAAGACTAAGAGATAAAACTCTACTTAAGATTAAGTTATTTTGCTGTATAATAGCCAAATTATGACCTTAGAAATTGCCACATACTTTCCGCAGCAAGTTTTAACTAATAAAGAGATTGCTTCCTGGAATGTAAACGGCGGAAGAAAACCATTAACAGCTCAATCCATATATGAGAAAGTGGGGGTTAAGCAAAGATATGTAGCAGGAACTGATGAAACAGTTTTAAGCATGGGGATTCAGGCCGTACAAGCTCTACCATCTTCACCCCAATCAGATATGGTATTTTTTTCCACTAGCTACCCTGATGGCTTCAATAACGCTTATGAAATGGTTAGAAGCCTTAATTCTACAGCAGACGGGTGTATAAATATTCATGCAGCATGTTCCGGATTTACGCTAGGTCTGGATCGTATTTGGGAAAATAAGGATCACTTCTCAGGCAAAAAAATTTTAATGGTTGCAAGTGAAAAATATTCACCCACATTAGTAGATTTAAGGTCAGATCATGCCGACCCGAGTTTAGCCCAGACAATTTTCTCCGATGGGGCTGCAGCAATATTATTTACGGAAGGACAAGATCTAAAAATTCTAAGTGCCTTAAATTATAGTTTTCCGAAAGAAAGATCCTCGTGCCTCCGTATGCCTATAAGCTATGGCCTGGTACGCCATCCCGCTTTAACTATCGAAATACCTGCTGCAGAAGACGGCCATTTTTGGATGGAAGGAAAGGCAGTTTATGAAGGAATTAGAGAAACCGTGCCTACTCTCATTAGTGCAGCAATAGCCAAAGCAGGATTAGAACCACAACAAATCAAAATGGTTATTCCACATCAGGCGAGCAGGCATATGCTGGATGCTATTGCGAGGAATCTATCTATAGAAGTTTATCGTGATCTGGAAGATGGAAACTGGTCATCTGCATCTATACCCAAAGCAATGCTAAAGGCTCTAAATGAAGGAGCTATAGCAAGCGGTGACAAGATTGTTCTTGCAGGTTTTGGTGCCGGTCTATTTGCTTCGGTAGCTGTTGTGGAACTGGGCTAAGTGATAAAATAACTTCTCTATTTTATGAGATCCAAAATACTTTTAATTACTACTCTTTTGTTGGTTTTCTTTTTTCCCGTCACGACTTATGCCACAGTTGATCCCTTATCTTCCCCCAATAATAAGTTTGGGATCCACATAATTTCAGCCTCACCTGATGAATCATCCCCTGCTGCAGAGCTGGTAAATACCAATGGAGACTGGGGTTATATTACGGTAATAATTCAGCAAAATGATAAGAAAAAAGATAAATGGCAGGAGTTTTTTAACGATTTAAGAAGAAGGCACCTTATCCCGATTGTCAGGCTGGCCACGGAAACAGAAGGGCAATCCTGGAAAAGACCAGATCCGGATGATGCCAACTCCTGGGCTGATTTTTTAAATTCCCTAAACTGGCCTGTTAAAAACAGGTATGTGGTGATTTTTAATGAGCCAAATCAGGGAAATGAATGGGGAGGAATTGTTGATGCCAAAAGCTATGCCCAAATTTTGGATAAGTGGATAAATATTCTAAAATCAAGAAGTGAGGATTTTTTTGTGCTAAACGCCGGCTTTGATGCTTCCTCTCCTCATCAGCCCCCTAATTTTGAAGAAGAAGTTTCTTTTTTGCAGGAAATGAACTCTGAGGTTCCGGGAATATTTAATAAACTGGATGGCTGGAATTCTCATTCATATCCAAATCCAGGCTATGTTGGTTCTCCAAGCGCCAGTGGACGAGGAACTGTTCGAACCTGGGATTGGGAACTGGCGCAACTTAAAGTTTTGGGTGTCACAAAAAATTTACCGGTTTTTATTACGGAAACAGGCTGGAAACATGCTGAGGGACTTACATATAATCCCAGTCTTCCCTCTTCAGATGCTTTGTCTAAATATTATGAAAATGCCTTTGAGAATACCTGGAACTCTTCTAAAATTGTAGCTGTTACTCCATTTTTATTAAATTATCAGGAGTCCCCTTTTGACCATTTCTCTTTTAAAAAATTAACTTTAAATCCAATAGAGGATGCTCCAAATCCTCCTGCCTATTATCCTTTTTATGATGTTTTAAAAAACTTACCTAAAACAGCCGGAAAGCCTATACAAACTTTAAGCGCAAAGCTTTTAGCAGGTGAGGTCTATTCTTCAATTGTGGCAGGTCAAACTTATTCCATATTTTTGACTTTTAAAAATACCGGAGAGTCTATTTGGGATAATAAAGTTGTTTTAAAAGCTATTTCCGGAGGAAAAGAGCTAGGAATACAGGATATTTCAGTAAAAAAATTAATTGAGCCGGAAGGAGAATATACTTTTACTTTAAATTTAAAGGCTCCTGAAAGAGGTGCATTTAATATAAAACTAAACTTATTTGAGGGAGAAAAGCAATTTGAATCAAAACCGGTTGAGTTTGCCACAGAAGTTAAACTACTTGTAATCCTGCAGGTTTTAAGCTCTTTAAAATGGAAAGATAATCCAGCTGGGGAATATATCTTAAAAGTTTCAGGGGTAGTGGGAGATTTATCACAAATGGTAATCCTGGACAGCAGTGGAAAATCCCCTGAAATAGAGGCCAAGTATTTACTTCCGGACTATGGCTTTGATTTCACCCTGGAAAAACCCTATTACCATCCTGTAACTATCCATCAGACAGTAAAACAAGGACTTAATACTTTAAATTTCGGAATTCTCCAGCCAACTTTGATGCAGGCTTTGTTAAACCCAAAAGAGTTCTGGAAATTGCTTCCCTGGTCAAACTAACCTTAAACTTAGGATTTAATTATTGAAAATAACTAATTGATAGATGTATACTCTAAGTGATGAATGATACACAAAAAATGCTTCAGGCTATTATTAATGGACAGAGCACTTTCAGGCAAGAAGTACTAGGTAAAATTGATAAACTTGATAAAAAATTATCCGAAAGAATTGACCGGGTAGATGAGAAACTGTCTGGAAGAATTGATAGCCTTGATAAAAAACTAACAGGTAGAATAGATGCAATAGGTAAGTAACTTGCATATTTGGAAGATGATGCTCCAACTAGAGAAGAACATGATAATTTGGAAAAAAGAGTAAGTGAAGTCGAACAGAAAGTTGCTTCGATATAGAATTATCATCTTGACGTAGTTTGATATAAATGATCGTAGTTGACAGATTAATATAGACACTATATAGTGATAGAACCTGTTTAAATTGAGTCGCAAGATTTGATTTACATTAGCTTTAGAACTAGTATAAACAGGTTTTCTAAGAAAGTCCCGCAAGGGGCTTTTTTAGTGGATTAAATTTTATTTCAATTTTGAAAACGCTTTTTGACTAAACTCCTTACAGATCCCCAGTAATCTTTGGCTAAATCCTCGGCATTTGGATCCCCGTTTAAAGGTACTTCCATGGCTTTGTCAGGATAAAGATTCCTCTTTAGCTCTTCTCTAATAATAGGACTCTGACTGGCATTTACCCATTGCACCCCTCCATCCCCGTGGGCAGAATCAACAATATACACAGTATCACCTAATATGAAAGGCGTTCCCCCTTCACCCTTACCAAAAAGAGACTTTCCAGATTCAGACGCAACCTCTGTAAGGTTCCCGAACAAAAGCTCCTGCGGATCAAAATCAAAATCCAGTGTATCTTTATTTGATTTTGAACTTAGTAAATTATGCAGTCTTAGAAGAAAAAGAGGATTTGCTATATTTGCTTTTAATGCTTGAGTGAAGCCCTCAACAACTAAATGCTTTCTGAAGTTATGTTCCTGATTTTTAGGGTAAACTGAACCTCCGTTTGTATCGGGAACTGTTTTTATGAAGCTTAGGACATCCAAACCACTCATTCTCTGCCTTCCTTTCTTAAAACTCCTGGAAGGATATTTTTTACCATCCAGATAAAAAGGGTACACTGCAAAATCCTCCGGAACTTCTACCTCTACACCATTAAGAGCATCATCCACCATTCTTTTAATAAATCTATCATGAAAAGCCATCTGAAAATCTACAGATAGACCTGTAGCTCCCTCTATAACCCTGCCCATAAGAGGGAAGCCTCCATTTTCAAATGCCTGGTATATTTTAGTTGGATAAACTAATCCCTGCTCTCTTCCTCGTCTAAATCTTTCTATTTCAGGAGCCCTGATGTCATGGGTAAACGATACAATATCAATAACTCTTGAAGGCACATCCAGTGAAAATATGCTTACTGAGCCTATTTGAGCATATTCTGTTAAAGGGGGTTCATGTGTTTCACCATAACCAAATAATAAGAAATTAACCCTCTGTGAGGTAAAATCCCAATCTATACGTGTTGCGTATTTAGGATCATTCTTTAATTTCCAAAGTCTTCGTCTACCTGCTTCTTTAACAAATGGTTCCATCAGTGCACCATAAAGATCTCTTATGGGATTTTTGGGAATTGGCAGGTCAGCAGTTTGCTGGTCGTCACTAAAATGTTCCTTTTTACCTAAATTATCCGGCAAAAATAAAAGTGCAGCAAACGCTGTAAAAAGCGCCAAAAATTTTCTTCTGTCTATTTCCATTTTGCTTGTTGGGCAGATGCGTATAGCTATTATACACAAAAACTAGTAGAAAATGGTTAAATGCAGTAAAATATAGGTATGGTGGCTGTAGCTCAGCGGTAGAGCACCAGTTTGTAAACCACAAACAGGTCTATTTACATCTATAACTTAAAAATTTACAATGTAAATATGCCAGCTGTAACTTGTAAAGCATGTGAAACTAAATTCTATGCAAAACCTAACTGGCTGAAAATAGGTTGGGGTAAGTATTGTTCAAGAAACTGTGTATTTGAAAGCCAAAAAAAGGGTAAGCTGATGAATTGCTTTATTTGCAAAAAAGAATCGTACAAATCACCTAAAGAATTAATTCGATCAAAAAGTGGAAATTTTTTCTGTAGTAAATCCTGCCAAGCCATCTGGAGAAATAGTGTATTTATTGGATCGAATCATAGAAATTGGAAAGGAGGAGAAAAAAGTTACAGAGAAACTCTACTTAGAACCAAAATTGACCAGATTTGTAGAAGATGCCAAATAAATGATATACGAATCTTAATAGTGCATCACCTGGATCGAAATAGGCAAAATAATAAACTTGATAATCTCATTTGGCTTTGTCATAATTGTCATTACATGATTCATCACGATAAGGCAGAAGATAAAAAATTTATGGAGACGTTGGTGTAACGGTAGCACAACAGATTGTGGATCTGTTAGCGGGGGTTCAATTCCCCTACGCCTCCCTCAAAAATTATACAGAAGGTTGTGGGTTCAACTCCCCTCAGACACCCCACAACTTTTAGCTTAAGGAATATCTGATTTCGTCGTGCGTAGCTTTTACCTCTCCAAAATTTCCAAAAGACAAGATATATTTTCTATATCAAATCATTTTTCTGTGTTTCTGTTAAAATTCAAATATGAATTTTTGGGAAGGGTTACGAAAACCAATCATGATTTTGGCTCCGATGGATGGAGTGACTGATACTGTTTTCAGGCAGATTGTTTGTTCAGTGGGGCGGCCGGATGTTCTATTTAGCGAATTTGTTCCGGTTGATGCAATTTTATCCAAAAAAGGCTCGGAGGTTATAAAAAAATCCCTGCAATTTTCTGAATCTGAAAGGCCAATTGTGGCCCAAATTTGGGGCACTGATCCGGAAAAGTTTTATAGATCAGCCAAGATTATTTCTAAATTAGGTTTTGACGGGATAGATATAAATATGGGCTGTCCTGATAGAAGCACAATTAAAAAAGGAGCCTGTGCTGCCTTAATTAAAAACCCCAAGTTAGCCCAGGAGATTATTCTTGCAACTATCAAGGGAGCAAATGGCTTACCTGTTTCCGTTAAAACCAGAATCGGCTTTGATAACATAGACACCCAAAATTGGGTTAAAGTATTACTTCAAACTCCAATTACTGCTTTAATTTTGCATTTAAGGACAGCCCAAGAAATGTCCAAGGTTCCAGCTCATTGGAGAGAAATCAAAGAAGCTGTAAAAATAAGAAATGAACTTAAATTAAATACTATAATAATCGGTAATGGTGATATAAAAACCTTAAAAGAGGCTAAAGATAAAGGTAAAAAATATAAAATAGACGGAGTAATGATAGGCAGGGGTATTTTTGAAAATGTTTGGTTTTTTAATGAAAAAATTAATATTGAAAACATTATTCCAAAGCAGAAAATAGATTTATTACTTAGACACCTTAATCTTTTTAAAAAAACTTTTGGCTACACCAGACATTTTGAACTTATGAAAAAGTTTGTAAAATGCTACGTAAACCACTTCAAAGGCTCATCAGAAGCCAGGCAGAGCTTAATGAAAACCAAGTCGCTAGATGAACTAATCCAGGCTACTTCTTCTTTGCTTTTTTAGTTGCTTTTTTAACTGCTTTTTTTACCTTAGGTAGTACTCTTGCACCTTTATCCTTTAATTCTAAAGCCAGCTTGGAAATTTGTTTGAAAATGCTATTACCCTCTTTTTCCAAATCCCCCAACACTTTTTCCGCTTTTTTCCTGTTTTTTTCATCTGAGAGCGCTATTGCTGCTGCAGCTGCTGCTGCCCCAATGATTGCTCCTGCCACCCCTGTTGCCAGAGGATTTACTCCTTTGCTATCTGCCATTTAATCTCACCCCCTTCTTTTTTTGATTACTCTGCCAATTAGTGCCACCAGTAAAGCAGGTATTGCTGCCAGAGCTTTCATTTGAATTTTATTTTTAATACTTTGAGTTATTTCATCTAAATTATCAGCTAAAGTAGATACGGATTTTAAGGCTTTCACGAAATAATAGCTGGTATATACAAAGCAGCTTACAATTATAAAAAGGCCGATTATTAAAAAGATATTTAATGTGTCCTGTGTGCCCACAAGCGCTATTATACACTACCTATAATAATTAAGATGACCAAAGACCCTAAAAGAGCTGCTGCAAGGCCTAATTTAACCTGCATTTCAAGAGCAGATAGTCTTTTTTCCACCTCGGAAAGTGAACGGCCAACTAAAACAAAGCCTGGATTACTGCCTTCAAATTTCACTAAAACTGCTGCTTCCCGAATGTTTGGTTTTGGCTCCCAGGTAATCATGTCTTGCTTGTACTGTCTGGTGTATGTAAAAACACCAGCAGGAGGTATTGGAATCCTGCCGTCTAAAACAGCCTGTGAAGCAATTGGCTTGCCTGCATCATCAAAAATAATTATGAATGTAGCTAAACTCTTGCTTAAATCAACTTGCGTTTGTCCCAGCGCATCCTGGGCACTTTTGCCGTTTTGTAGTGTCTGGGCAAGATCTTCTGCAATTTGAATTTGAGGATCATTAGCACTTTGCCTAAGAGCCTGTTGGACAGAGATATAAATTAAACCTGAGAGCAAAATAGCAACTGTTGCAATTGGAGCCCAGATCCGAAGTACGCTTTTGAACTTAACCATAATTTAGATTATATCATTTTAAATATTTATCAAAAAATTCCAAGGATCTCTCTATTGCCAAATTAAAGCTTTGAGAAATGTTGTGGTCTGCTCTATTTTTAAATCGCTTCCAGGATATGTTCTTTTTCTCATTTCAGTAATTTGCAGCGGGTAGGCTTGAGGCTGAGAAAGAAGTTTGGGAAATATTGCAGCAATTGCTAATATTATGAAGAAAACAAGAAACAACTTAAGTTTAAGCGTGTAACATCTATTTTAACTTATCTGATTTGCTTTTTAGGGTGATCTTCTATACAATAGCAGGTAGATTATATGGAAGCACTGTCTATTATTCCTGCCACAGCCCTGGGTTATTTTACCCTCAGGGCCACCACCCACCCTACCTCTAGAATTAGAAAGAAAATGCCTAATCTCAGGGTAAAAAGAGTACAGGTTTTTCCTGTTTTAAGGATTAATATATTTGGAAGGGTGATCCATCTTCATCACTGGCTCAGTTTTTCCATTATCCTGCTGATCTCTTTTTTTGCATCTATCGGAATCTTAGACCTGATGGTGACCAGGGGAGTACTTTTAGGCGGGATAATTCATGGCTTAACTTTGCCTAAAGAACACAGAAGGATTGTTTATAAAGACTTCTCTATTGAAAGATTAACTTCTTTAAATAATAATTAGAGAGTGCTACTTGTTATTACCGGTAAAACAGCTTCAGGAAAAGATACTTTAATTGCTAAAATATTAGAAAAATACCCTGATTTTAAAAAAGTACTCACAACAACCTCCAGGTCTCCCCGGGAAGATGAGAAAAATGGGGTAGATTATAACTTTGTATCAGAAGAGGAATTTATAAATAGGATTAAAGAAGAAAGGCTTTTAGAACATGTTAGATACGGGGGCAATTTTTATGGCACAGAAAAGTCTCAGATTGATACGGAAGATAATTTAATCTGGAAAATAGATCCATCAATGGCCGGAAAAGCCAAGGAGGTGTTCCCGGATTGCATAAGTTTATATATCACAGTGGATAATCAGACTGTGCTGCAAAGACTAAAGATGCGTGGTTTATCTGAGGAAGAAATAGCAAAAAGAATGCAGGATGACCAAAAATTCTGGGACTTATACCAGAACAAATATGATTATGTTATAGAAAATATACCGGAAAAATTAGATGAAACTATAGATAAAATAGTTGCTATATTAGGTATAAATATTTATACTAAAGTTAATGGATAAAATCTGGTTATTCATGCACATTGCCGGTTTTGTAATAGGAGCAGGTAGTGTCACAACAGCCTATGCCAGGGAACTTTATTTTAAAGTCTTTCCTCATGAATCTGCTAAAAAAGGATCATTGCGTGTTATCAGTCCGCTTTTAAACATAGGCTTTGCCCTGGTTATTATTTCAGGCTGGGGACTTTACTCACTACATCCTCAAAAATACGGCACATCTCCGGCATTTTTGATAAAAATGGGACTTCTGGTTTTACTGTTAATAAACCATATTGCCATTAATGCTTTTATCAGGAATAACAAAGAAGCTTACAAATTCCTTCATATCTTTGCTGAGTGTTTTTCCCTTTTGGGCTGGTATTTAATAATTGCCGTTTCTTTGTTTCTTTAATCCCTGGCCACAAAATAGGCTAAAATCAGCCACAAAACCACAAATGATCCTTCAAAAAGTGCACCGGTCACAGAAAGAAAGCCGGTATTCCCGGTCATTCCGGCATAAATTAGTGCTCCGGGGCCAAAAAAAGTTAAGCTCATCCAAATAGCTAGCCATTTTTGAGTTCTATCAGAAATCTTAGTAATATTTAAAGCCAGGGCAAACAGGATAGCTCCAAAAGCAAATTCCAGCATATGGGCATGTCCTGAAACAACTAAATTCTTAATAGGAGGATTTCCGCGAACCAGGTAAAAACCAAGTGAGCTGAAAATAGCTAAAACTAAAGAAGAAACTATAATCAAATACTTCTGAGCAAACTTCATTAATTTAACAATACAGCACTATTCAAATTAATGCAAATTTTAGGACTTTCTAAGTGGTGAGTCAATCCTTCGGTAAACTCAGGACAAGCTTGTACATATCGCATGTCTAGGACGCACCTTGGTTAAGGTCGCACCTCTCCGTAATTCCCACTAATTCCCACCCTTGGGGTGGAATATGCGGGCACCTGCGGATTTTTAATCATTTCTGAGGCTAGGAGTTAGCAAATTTTACACTCCGGTTTGCTTCATTGCAAATATGCTTCCACTGCTTCCACCCCGGGGGTGGAATTGTAGCTACACCTGCGGATTTTTTAAATCCTCTATGCTCAAAAACTAAATCAAATTTTAGGACTTTTGGAGAAAATTACCAGATACGGCCTATGAGAAAAAGTGTTAAAATACTTGAGTGAAAATCTCTCATCTCCTAAAACCAAGCAGAAAAAAAATTGTTATTTTAGTTATTTTGATAGCAGCAGGAGCTTTGGGCTTTTTTTTCTTTGGACAAAAAAAGCAAACTCCATTGCAGTTTACAGAGGTTAAAAAACAGGATATTAAATCCATTGTTTCCTCGTCTGGTGCTTTAACCGGCAAAAATGTAGCAGATTTAAAATTTAAATCCTCCGGAAAGCTGTCGTATATTAATATTAAAGTTGGAGACAGCGTGTATGCGGGAGAAGTTATTGCAGGTTTGGATACCCAGGATTTAAGCATTACTTTGCAGCAAGCCCAGAATACTTTAAGGGATAAGCAGGCCCTGGTAGATAAAGCTTTGGATGATGTGAAAGACCACTCAGCTGATGAATCTTTTACTCAGAGAGTAACCAGAACAACTGCCCAGGTTGCCAGAGATAATGCTTATGACAGCGTAAAAGCTGCTCAAAGGGCTTTTCAGGATACGGTAATTATCTCCCCTATTGCCGGTTTAGTGACTAAAGCACCCTATATTCCTGGTCAGGTAATCGGTTCAGATGCAGTTGCTCAAGTAGTGGATTTTTCGGAAGTTTTTTTTGATACAGATATAGATGAAGCTGATATTGGCAAAGTTTCCTTAGGGCAAAAAGCCGAAATTATTTTAGATGCATATCCAGATCAGATTTTGGAAGGAGTGGTAGATGAAATTATTCCCCAAACTAAAGAAACCTCCTCCGGTGCAACAGTAATTACTGTCAGGATTAATTTGGAAGATCCTGCGATTACTCCAATTAATGGATTGTCAGGTCAGGCTTCTATTATTTTAGACGAGGCAAAATCTGCCTTAACCGTGCCTCAGGAAGCCCTCAGGGAAGATAATACTATTTTTGTAGAAACTGCTCAGGGTCTGCGAATGGAAAAAGTGGAAGTTGGCATTAAATCTGATACAGACGTAGAAATTAAGAAAGGCTTAAATGAAAAAGATAGAGTTTTACTTAATCCTCCGGCAAATGGAACCAGGATAAGTCAAAACAGAAATCCCATCCAAACTGCAATATTTAGAGTTTTTGGGGGTGGTACAAGAGGCGCCAGATGAGCTTGGTTAAATTATCTAAAATCAACAAAATTTACCCCTCAGGTGAGGTTTCCTTTCAGGCTTTAAAAAATATTAATTTAGAGATTAAAAAGGGTGAGTTTTTAGCTGTAATTGGCGCTTCAGGTTCCGGGAAATCAACTCTTATGCATATAATCGGGCTTCTGGATCATCCAACTTCGGGAAAGTATGAACTTGATGGATTAGATGCATCTCACTTAAAAGAAGATACTTTAGCAAAAATCAGGAATAAAAAAATCGGCTTTGTCTTTCAATCCTTTAATCTTTTATCCAGGACATCTGCTTTAGATAATGTGGCCCTGCCTTTAATTTATGCCGGAATCAGCAGGAATCAAAGAATGGAAAGAGCAAAGATAGCTTTGGAGCAAGTGGGTTTGAGCGATAAGCTAAACTCTCATCCTAATCAGCTATCAGGAGGCCAGCAGCAAAGGGTGGCAATAGCCAGAGCCCTGGTAACTGATCCTGAGATTATTCTGGCAGATGAGCCAACAGGAAATCTGGATTCTAAATCAGGGGCAGAAGTTATGGGAATTTTTGAATCACTACACAGGATGGGCAAAGCAATTATCATGATTACTCATGAGGAGGATATAGCCAAACATGCAAAGAAAAGAATCAGTATAAAAGACGGGAGAATTATTTAATGGTAGAAACAATAAATTCTGCTTTTACAGCCATTTTTGCCAATAGAATGCGCTCATTTCTTACTGTCCTGGGGATTGTAATCGGTGTTACTTCAGTGATTTTACTGATTTCTCTGGTAACAGGGTTAAAAACATATATTACCAACCAGATCCAGGGATTGGGAGCAAATCTTTTGTTTGTAATTCCCGGCAGAATAGGTGGGGCCCGCTCCCCTGGCGGGGTGCAGGCTAACAGGCTGGTGTATTCGGATGCTGCAAATTTGAGAAAAAGTTTATCAGACTCAGCTGAGGTTTCTGCTGCTATTCAACGAAATGCAACCTTAAAATTTGGTAATAAAAATGACAGGGGGGTTGCTATTTTTGGGGTGGAAAGCAATTACCCTAAAATTATCTCTATAAAATTAACAGAAGGCAGATTCTTTACTCAATCAGAGCAGCAATCAGCCAGAAAAGTAGCCGTGATTGGCCAAACTGTTAAAGCAAATTTATTTGGAGAAGGAAAAGCAATTGGTCAAACAATAGATGTGGCAGGAATCAGATATGTAGTAATCGGAGTTTTAGCTTCCCGTGGTTCAACTTTTGGCATAGATATGGACAATTCACTCTATACTCCTTTTACAAGCGCCCAAAGGCAGTTTGGAATAGACCGGCTTAACACTATTTATATTTCAGCAAACAGGGCAGAGGATGTCAAAAGCATACAGGAAAAAGCCACCACCCTTTTGAAAAAAAGGCTGTCAGAGGATGAGTTTACTGTCCAAACCCAGGAGCAAACTCTCTCAACTATTTCCCAAATTACAGGAGTTTTAACAGCAGCTTTAGGAGGAATAGCGGCAATTTCCCTTTTGGTTGGAGGTATAGGCATTATGAATATCATGCTGGTGTCTGTGACTGAGCGGATCAGGGAAATTGGGTTACGGAAAGCTTTGGGTGCAACAGAGGAAAATATCAGGAATCAATTCTTAATCGAAGCTATAACTTTATCAGGATTGGGTGGAGTGATTGGGATTATTTTAGGAATTGGCATATCCTTAATAATAGGCAGATTCTTTACCACCACAATCCCTCTTTGGTCTGTAGCCTTATCTTTTGGATTCTCCTTGCTGGTGGGAATAATCTTTGGAGTAGCCCCGGCCATCCGCGCTGCCAAGCTAGACCCAATTACAGCATTAAGGTATGAATAAATGATATAATCAAGCCGATAGTATGGAAAAACTGGCTCCTCTAATAATACACTTAGTGCTACAAGGTTATACAAAATCCCATGGAAATCCAGGGCCCGAATATTTACATATGTATAGAAAAACAAATTCACCAGAAGATTATCCCCGTTTCCATCTTAAAATACCTCATAATTTTGGTACAGGCTTTGATTTATTAGGTGTTGATCTACACTTGGATGTAAAAGCTCACAGAGTCCACTTTTTCAGTAATCAATTCAGGGAAATAACAGTTTCTGAAATACAAAGGATTGCTAAATCCTTACAGTCATCACAAATAGATGAAGTACTTAAACATCCTTTTCTATCAGGCCTAAATAATTTACTACTTTTCCAATCTGCGGAAATTATACGAAGAGCAGAAGACCTTGTAAAAGAACCCCTTTTTTATAGATTCTTCCGCAAGCGCCGAAAGCACGGAAAATATAAAAGGAATTCTGCCTGGAAACAAGAAGAGATTGAGGAATAGTTATAAATACATGGGTTACCCACACCCGGTGTGTGCTAGGTAGACACATCAGGATTTTTAACTCTTTGAGCATGTTCTTCCGCAGTTAACCACTGGGGTTCAGGGATAATTTTATAGTTTGTATTTTTAACTAATGAAGGTTGACCATTTTCCTCCACTAAATAATAAGCAAAACCATGAAGGACCTTCATTGGTTCGTAGTCTGCATGACCAGGTAGAGAAACAGGATCTTTTTCATCAAAATTAACCGGGGAATCATCCGAGGTAACAAACCAAACTTTACCTATATTTACAGCCAAATGACCAGTACCTGAAGGAATAAAAACACTATCTCCGCTTGTCACCTTAATTGCATAAAAAGATTCAATCTCATTATTTATAGGATTTCCATCAGTATCTTTTCTTCTATTTTGAAGCAGAATTACTCCTTCACCAGAAAGGACATGATATGTCTCATTCAAGTGACCCACATGATAGTGTCCATAAGTTTTAATATATTCTCCTCCCACAGTTCCTGTTTCCCAAACTGTAATATTAGTTTTATCGCTACCTCCTCTGATCATATAATAGTGAATCTCAGGACCCTCTGCATCCGGATGCATTAAGACTTCCTGCATTTTCTCATGGGGTCTATCAGCAAATGGCTTTAGCATAATTTATCCTCTTTCTCCTTTTCTTATTTCTTCTGTTTCATCAGACCTTTTATAATCATCTTCTAATCTATATGTTGTTCCTATTTCAGGAGTAGAGACTTCTATAATATCACAATCAGTAATTCCCACGAGCCTATGTCTTTGATTTACCTCACAAGCATAACCCTTATTTTTTACTAAATTAGTCTCCACGAGTTCACCATTATCATTATCCCAGATAACTTTTGCTCTCCCAGAAATTAAAAACCAACTTTCCTGCTTCTTATCGTGTTTTTGTAAAGACAGTCTGGCACCGGAATTTATATGAATTAGTTTACCCATATAAGGTTTATCTTCCTTCACCCAGTGAAGCTCATATCCCCATGGTTTATTAATTTTTTTTATAAAGCCCGTATCCATTATTTTTATATTAACATGTGACATAAGAGTAAAAAAGTGGTATGTTTTAGGCGTTATGGATTCATTTGCGCTGGTTATATTTGGCATAACCGGGAATTTAGCCCGGATTAAACTTATTCCTGCACTTTATGACATGGCTGAAAAAGGCCTGCTTCCTGAAAACATGGTTGTTTTGGGAATCGCCAGGAAGGTGATGAATAATCAGGATTTTAAAAAATATTTTAATGAGGTACTGCATTTACAGAATATTCACCATACCCACCCGATTAAAGAGGAGGTATTTGAAGACCTTTCAAAAAGGCTGCATTATATGGATGGGCATTTGGATGATCCTAATTTTTATAAGAGACTGAGTAGTTATTTAGGCAAAAATTATTCCAACAGGATTTATTATCTGGCAACCTATCCTGATTTATATTCCCATGTTTTTGAAAATCTGCAAAAGCAGGAAATGAACAATCCGCCAGCCGGCGGATGGGTTCGGTTAATGATAGAAAAGCCAATCGGCAATGACCAAAAATCCGCAAGGGCTTTAAATAAATTATTATTAAAATATTTTTCTGAAGACCAGATTTATAGATTAGATCATTATTTAGGCAAAGAAACTATTCAGAATATTTTAACCTTCAGGTTTTCCAATGATATTTTTGAACCGATGATAAATAAGGATCATGTTGACCATATTCAAATTACCGCGTCTGAGGATTTTGGCATTGGCAACAGAGGCGGGTATTATGATCTGGTTGGTGCGCTAAAAGATGTGGGACAAAACCATCAACTGCAGATGCTGGCTTTTAGTACAATGGATGCACCGGTAGAATTTTCAAATGAAGCTGTCACAGCCCAAAGACTGAAGATTCTACAAAGCTTAAAACCAATTCCTGAAAAAGTAGTGTTTGGTCAATATGAAGGTTATAGGAACGAGAGAAATGTTAATCCCAGATCTCAAATAGATACTTTTTATGCGCTTAAGTGCTTTATAGATAATGACAGGTTTAAAGGAGTACCTGTTTATATCCGGGCAGGTAAGAAAATGAAACAAACTGCCACAGAAATCTCCATTATTTTTAAAAACCCTGCCAGCCATTTATTCAAAGATTTAGGCGGGGATCAACCCAATGTTTTAATTTACCGGATCCAGCCTAATGAGGGGATAGTCTTGAAAATTACTACCAAGAAACTCGGGCATCAGACAAATTTGGAGTCAGAATACATGCAGTTTTGCTATAGATTAGACCCTCATGGACATTATATTCCTGATCCTTATGAAAGATTGCTGGTTGATACAATCAGGGGAGATCAAACTTTTTTTAATGACTCAGCTGAAGTTGAAGCACAGTGGGCTTTTATTGATCCTTTAATTGCCAACCGGGGCAAGCCCGGTATTTATAAACAAGGTTCCTGGGGGCCAAAAGAAGCAGATGAGCTTATCAAAGCAGACGGCAGGCAGTGGCTTGAGCCTTCAATGGACTTTTGCAGAATATAATGAGATCACACTGAAATTAGATAATCATCTTTAGCGGCAATTGTAGCAGGGAAAATCTGTCTAGCTTTTCTCTCCGCATCAGCTCTACTTTCCAATGTGGGATACTCCATGGGGTCAAAATGAGTTAGTATTAATTTTTCCACCCCGCAGTCCTTAGCTATCTTTGCCGCTTGTTCCGGGGTTACATGTCCCCACATTTTTGCATCAGGACGATCTTTAGCATAAGAACACTCGTGGATAAGCACATTTGATTTTTTGGCTAGCTTACTGCTTTCTTTACTAACACCACAATCTCCTGAATAAGCAACTATCTTTCCTTCCAAGATAAAACGGTAACCATGATCTCTATAAGCGTGGAATAGTTCAATAACAGTCACAGGAAAGGGAATATTATGACTCCCTTCTGCTAATTCGTGTAGTCTGATTTGTGTTTTTAAATTATCAATATTGTGCGGACTTGGGTTAAATCCTATGGTATACGGGGGATTAACCAGAGTTTCAAAGTCTTTCTTCCTGCCCCCTCCAACATAAACATCTATCCCCTGTTGAAAGTCAAATTTGCCCAAAGTATGCAAACCGGAAACATGATCCAAGTGGAAATGACTTATGAACAAAAATATAGGCTTTTCTTCCTTAATATACTCATCTATTTTATAAATTCCGTTGCCGGCATCCAAAATAATATACCCTTCTCTACTGTCTATGAGAATACAGGGGGTATTTCCAGTTTGGTTTGTATACCACCCATTTGTGCCCAAGAAAATTATTTTCATAACTAAACCTTCTTTACATCATGTAAGCCAAAGACACCGCGCATGGCAGAAATTACCTTGTTCCTAAAACCATTCGGTGAATCCCCGCTATCTTTACCAGACTCTGACCTGATTTTTATTGAGGATTCCATAGCTGGAACATCGATTCCCATTTCATGAGCCACTTCTACTGTCCAGTCAGCCTCTCCCGGCACTCTTTTACCTGAACCCCCGGAACCAATACTGGATGAGATATTGGATAACTGTACGTCTTCTTTAAATGCATCCTGAGCCCAACCAATCAGACGGGATTCCACCACTGATCTGTGATTATAAAGATCTAAAAGCTGGACAAAGTCGTATTTAAAAGGAGAGGCCTTTAAAATAGCCAAACCCTCCCCTATTGATTCCATCATGCCGTATTCAATCCCGTTGTGGACCATCTTGGCAAAATGGCCGGCCCCCACCTGACCTAGATGCTGATAAGCATTTGGGGCTGCTGCAACTTTACACAACTTCTCTACTCTTTTAAAATCATCACTATCTCCACCTATCATCAAACACGCACCCTCCCTTGCGCCTTTCGGCCCGCCTGATGTGCCAATATCCATGTAATGAATACCCTTTCGAGTAAGTTTTTCTGCCCTTCTTAAAGTATCTTTATAAAAAGAATTGCCGCCGTCAATTAATAAATCCCCTTTTGATAAAAGAGGCAAGAGTAAATCTATATATTCATCCGTAACTTCCCCTGCAGGCAGCATTAACCAGATAGTTCTGGGTGCTTCCAGTTTTTGCACCAAATCCCCTAAATCTTTTGCCCCAATTGCACCGGCTTTCAAAACTTCCTCAATTGGTTGGGGTGATCTGTTCCAAGCCACAACTTCTATTCCCTGTTCCAAAAGATGAAGCACCATATTCTTGCCCATCCTACCCAGTCCAATATATCCAATTTTCATGTTATGATTATATCACCATGTTTCTAGTGTTTGACATTGGCGGAACTAATACCAGAATAGCCGCATCTTCTGATGGTAAAACTTTAAACTCCAAAATTATCTTGACAGAAAAAGATTTTGATATGGGCCTTCAGGCAATAAAAAAAGTTGCTGATGAGCTGAGCGGATCTCAAAAAATAGATGCAGTTGCCGGAGGGATTGCCGGGCCATTATGTAAAGATAAAACCATGCTGGTTAAAAGCCCACATGTTTCCGGCTGGGTAAATAAACCCCTGAAAACTGAACTGGAACAGCTATTTAACTGCCCCATATATTTGGAAAATGATACTGCTTTAGTAGGTTTAGGTGAGGCAACCTCCGGTGCAGGGTTAGGCAAAAGTATTGTTGCATATATAACGGTTTCTACGGGTGTGGGAGGAGTGAGAATAGTTGATGGAAAAATTGATAGAAATTCTTTCGGTTTTGAACCAGGTCATCAGGTAATTTTACCCAATGGCTCTTCCTGCAATTGCGGAGGAATAGGACATTTGGAAACTCTGGTGGCAGGATTTTATTTAGAAAGGACTTACAAACAAAAACCTGAAGATATTAAAGACCCGGAGGTTTGGGATGAGGTGGCAAAATATTTAGGGCTGGGGCTTTGCAATTCTATTGTCCATTGGTCCCCTGACATTGTTGTTTTAGGGGGAGCTGTTATGAAAAGTGTTGATTTAGAAAAAGTTAAAGTTTATTTAAAAGAGTACTTAACTATTTTTCCCCAGCCTCCGGATTTAGTTCCTGCTAAATTTGATGCTGATGGTGGTTTATATGGGGCTTTAGAACTGTTAAAATAATACGGATGCCCCTGTAGGCTAACGGATAGACCATGTGGCTTCGGACCACAATGTGCGGGTTCGATTCCTGCCAGGGGCACAAGTTGGCTTTTTATTCTAAAACTTCTTCACCTTCAAAGATCACATCAGAGGATCCGTCAGATGAAGAAGCACCATCCTGAGATGGCAAGGCAAAGGAAAAACCAGCAATTACTTTACTGTAAACTTTATTCCAGAAATCACTTTGGGAAACATCTACGCTAAAAATCACTCCCTGACCAATTGCGGCCAGTTTTAATCCATTGGGAGTTTTTATTTCCAGAGCTTTAAGGCTTCCGAGTTTAGCCTCTTTTGGTGTATCCTGTGCATCTTTAATTGACTTAACCCACTCATCCAGGTTTGCAAATTTAGAATCGGTAATTTTTAAGATTAAGCTTCCCTCAACCCCTTTGGCTGAAAGTTGTACTTCAGCATAAGTGGCATCTGTCAGCTCATTTGGAGCCAGCGATAAATTATCAGGATAGTTAAAGCTAAAGCCGGAAGGATCCATGTAGCTTTTTAAAATGTCCGAAGGTACATCTGGTACATTTACCGCTTGCTGGGCCGGGGAATCTAAAGAAATTTTTTGAGAACCGGGAAATAACAAAAATTTCCCTGCAACTAAAATTAAACCAAAAATCAGGATTAATATAATTATTTTTTTGTTCATCATAATGAGTATAACATGATATATAATATAAATATGAGAATTATTCCTTTTCTATTACTGGGCTTTTTTTCTGCATTTATTTTTAGCACAAATATAGAAGCTAAAGTGCTACCTCAGGCTGCAAAAGCTACCTCTAAAACTATCACTAAAACAGTTGGTACAGGTATAAATATAACACCAAGACTAAGAACAGACAGAAGAGCTTTAATTGTTTACTTCTCAAGCTTACAAAATGCTACTTCTGTTTCCTATATGCTTATTTATGATACCAGCATCCAGCAGGAGGGAGCCGGAGGCTCACTTAATTTAAAAAACAGATCCAGCCAAACATCAGAACTTTTATTCGGAACCTGCTCCAAAGGGGTCTGTACTTACCATAAAAGCATTAAAAATGCCAAACTTGAGGTAACTTATTCCTTAAAATCAGGAAAAAAGTACATTAAAAGATACAGAATAAAAGTCTAAATTTTGTGATCAGCTTAGTGTCTTAAACAGACTTCGTAATTTCTCCGAAGCTTTTTTGTCTATGAGTATTTTACCAGATTTAATTTGGTGGTTACAACCGGAATTAGCTTCGAAAACTCCCGAGATAAAAAAATAAACCACTTTTCCTTATTATTTATCTCTTTTTAATTATGGTTACATACGGGTATTTTCTGTATAATAAAGTACAATAACTATTTTTAACTACGATGGCAGAAAATAAAATAAGATTACCAAGACTTCTCAATATTAACCAAGTAGCAAAAATACTAGGGGTTGTGCCTACAACATTAAGAAGGTGGGATAATAACGGAAGATTAAAAGCAATCAGGATTGGCAACAAACGCGGGGTCGGAGAAAGACGATACCGCAGAGAGGATATTATTAAAATTATGACACAGC